>PVWI01000405.1 GCA_003003725.1 filamentous cyanobacterium Phorm 6
TTAGTCATTAGTCATTAGTCATTAGTCATTAGTCATTAGTCATTAGTCATTAGTCATTAGTCATTAGTCATTAGTCAGTAGTCATTGTAGGGTGCGTATTTTTTAGGTTTAGTGGTTCTCTCTGATGACGCACCCTACTAATGAAATTAAAAAAACTGGTTTTTTTACCGATACTGACAGTTATTGTAGGGTGCGAAATGCACACCTTACAATAACTGCTTAATTCCTTCTTCCCTTTTCCTTATTTTCACCCTTAGCGAAGCCGAAGGGCCTTCTTCCCTCTTCCTTCTTCCTTCTTCCCTCTTCCTTCTTCCTTCTTCTAATTATGGCAGCCAAAAATCGGGAATAAAAGTATTAGTCAAACTGCGAGCAAACTGATTAATCTGTCTCCCTATTTGAATGTGCGGTTCATCAGCCTCGACAGGAATAACTGCCGCTTTGCTGCCAATTCCGAAACGCGAAATTACCAAATTTGCCGCCTCCAAACCAGTAACATAAGCCTTTTCCTGCGACCAAGAACCGTGACGGGTAACAACCCAATCGCCGCTCATCAATACATTATCATAACTTGTTACCGCCGGCAACAAATACTGATAACTTCCCGGTGCAAAATGCGTCACCGCCCGCGACAAGCGAATCGCGCTGCTGTCAATTACTTTAGCATCCCGAAAAGCGGGAATACAAGTCGCTAAATCTCGCTGCACTAAAGCAACAATTTCCTCATCTTTCAGGGGAATCAATTGATTGGCGTGATAAAAGTCAGCTTCGACAACTGTTCCCGGTTCCGCTCGGAATTCGTCGTGCAAAGCATTCAAATCAAAAAATGTCCAACCCGTAGTCGAACTAAATCCAAAACAGGCATTTGAAGGCAGCGGAATGTTAATTTTTCTGTCAAACCAGAGACGGACAGCTAACACGTCAACAGCACCCAAATTCATTACGTCCCTAAATTCTTGGCGGCTTTGCAGAGCGGGGCTGCTGCTAATAATCTTTTGCATTCCAGTAACGCCAACTGCAAAAATAACTGCATCTGTCTCGAAGGTTTTATCGCCGCAAACTACGCCCGTAGCTCGGTTGTTGCTGTCAACGATTAAATCAGTAACTCGTTGATTTGTCAATACTTTAGCGCCGATTTGTTCCAGCCGATCCACCCAGGGGCGAAAGATTTTTTCTCCTACAGTACCGCGACACCAAACTACATCAAAATCGGGTTGGTGTGCTAAGATGAAATAATAAAGCATTCCCAAAGCTGCGGCGGCAGAACATTGTTCTCCTGGTGCAAATAGACCTACTAATAACATCGGCTCAAAAGCATCGCGGTACAGCCTCGCAGATACGCCAAACTGTTTGAACAATTCGCGGGCTGTAACGCGATCGTACCTGCGCCAAGCTGCGTCGGAATTGTCGAAATCTAGGACGGCGTAGAGTAAGGGTAAGGCTGAAAGCCGATCGACTAATGGCAGCCTTTTAAATTTGGTGTAGAGAAAGGTTCCTAACGGTGTAGGAAGTCGCGGCTCGTCCTGAAATATTGGCGATTCTACTTCCAAGCCGGCGGGGGAATACTGACAGGAACGAGTCCAAGGCGTAAACGGATCGAGTCCTAATTCCTTGACTAATGAAAAGATATTTTTGTAGGGATACCAGAAGCCGTGAATGCCTGCTTCTACGGAACGCCCACCGGCGGTTTTCCACCCCGCGACTAAGCCTCCCGGCTGAGGGCCTGCTTCTAACAAAGTTACGTCGTAGCCTTGCTGGGCGAGGTGATAGGTGGCTCCTAAACCGGCCCATCCTGCGCCGACGACGACTATTTTTGGGGCTGGCGATTCTGCTGACATTTCGTACCTCTTCATTTTTGATTTATGATGACATAATTTATGAATAAAAGTGAAGTATGCGATCGATTAGCTGAAAGTTATAGTGTTTTTTTGACGGTGGGAAATGTTATATTAAAACGTTAATGTTGGTTTTTTTGATAATTGAGATTCGAGTAAAATACACAAACTTAACTGGTTGTCAATATGCAATTAATTAATTATTTGACTGCTATTTTTGGGGTAATTTGGCAGAACAGCATTTTTCACTGGGCGGCGCTAATTTTGCTGGGCGTGGCTGTTTGGGGCGAGTATACTTCTGTGAAGCAATATCAGCGCTATCTGGGCGCGAAAAGCCGATCGACTCTTGAATCTGTCAACTATTTGAGCTCGAACTCAGAAAGCGGTACATCAGGGGCGATCGCACTGCAGCAGCGGGAAACACCTGCAGATACCTGGAAACTGCTGCTAGACTGGTTTAGCGAGCACTTGGCGGGCGAAATTACCGCAGGCGGCGAGGCTTACAGGGCACAGGTAAAATCCGGGCGGTTTGTGTTGTTTCAGTATCCCGCAATTTTAGGGCGATCGACACCCCGGAGTCAGTGGCGGTTTGTACCGAGCACCTTAGTCGCGCTGGGGGTTTTAGGTACATTTTACGGCATTCAAACCGGCTTGCAAGATGTTAATTTGGGTTCTTTGCAAGATACCAAAGAATTGCTATCTTCGATCGGCACGTTGCTGGAGGGAATGAAAACAGCGTTTTCGACTTCTTTGATGGGTTTGGGCTCTTCTAGCATATTTACGCTTGTCTTAGCCTGGGGCGATCGCGCGCGCGTTGCCGATCAATCCAATTTACGCAATAAATTAGATAAAATCGCGAAATTACAAACCCCAGAACAAATATTTTCCCGCGCCAATTCTAGCGGCGATGTTGAAAGTGCGATCGCCCTTGCGATCGAAACAATGAAAACCGGGTTTGCTCAAATTGTCGAGGCGCAAAGCAATGTGAACTCCCAGGCGATCGGACAGCAAATCGGCTTAGCAATGGCCCCAGTTTTTCAAGACATTCGCCAAGAGTTATCCCTACTCAAACAAATTAAAGCCGACCAAGGCGAAGAGATATTAAACAACCTACTTTCAGGACTCCGCACCGAAGTAATCGAACCAGTAGTAGGGCGATTAGATCAAAGCGCCCAGTTAACTCAATCAGCATCCGAAGCTGTCAGAGAACTCAAGAACGAATTGGGCGGAATATCTTCTAGTTTAGCACAATCTATCCTGACAATTCAAACTTTCCAGCAAGATACATTAGTGCAGTTGCAGGAATTTGCCACCAACTTGCAGCAGATTTTAGGACAGTTTCAGACAGACACCCACGGCGTTTTGCAAGAAATGGCTACCGAAATGCGATCGGGAGTTGGAGAAAGCATTGAAGGCATGAAAGCGCAAAGAACAGCCTTCCAAGAAAGCGCCCAAGAAGCCGCCAACACCTTTAAAGGAATTCAAGATAACTTGCAAGCATCTCTCCACACTCAAGCAGCACAAGAAAAGGAAATGCTAGAAGGAGTTGAAGCCAGAATGACCAATATTTTAAATGCAACCCACGCAGCTTTTCAAACTCAGTCAGACACCATCAAAGCAGTAGGCGATGAAGCTTCGGGACTGATGGACAAAGCGCGAGAAAATCTGGTTGGCAGTTTGCAAAATGTTGACACCATGCTGCAAAATACGCGCGTCACAGTCCAGGAAGAATTAGATAATTTTCGGGTAACATATCAATCCTCTCTCCAGCAATTTTTTACCGCACAAAATAACTTATTAGAAGGTACTTTAGGTAAACAGCAAAAAGGTTTAGCGCAGGTTGTACTTGGCTTGCAAAAAGTGTTTCAAGAAGAATCGCAGAAGCGCAAATTGATGTCGCAGCAAGTTGACGAAAGTATGGACAAAATTTTGACAACATCCGCAGAAGTGAGCCAGTTTGCTAATTCTGTGGGGTTGAATTCCAGCCAGCGTTTGGCGCAGTTACAGGAACTAGCGAAGATAACCGGACAAGAAGTGCTGCGGGTAGAAAGCGTTTATGAAAAAATGGCAAATCAGTTCAATGCCGAAGGAGAAAGGTTGCAAACTACCTATACAAGTTTGGTGAGTCAATTAAATGCAGCTTTGGAAGCGGAACAAGAACAAGTGCGGCGGGTTGAAAGTGCGTATCAAAATATGAGCGATCAGTTCGATCGAGCGCTGCAGTCGGGTAACAATCAATTAATTGGCTATTTGGAAAAAACTACGTCATCGCAGCACAAGTTTTTTGAAGAAGCGGATTCTTCGATGGCAAAAGTGTGTACTGGATTGCAAGAAAGTTCCGACGGTTTGATGCAGGTTGCTCATTATTTGGTGGCGGCGGCTGATAATTTAGGAACGAAGAAATAAGCTATCAACAGTAAGGTTTGTAGTGAGGACTTTAGTCCGCATTTAAGAAGGACTAAAGTCCTCACTACGAACCAGGTTTGTAGTGAGGACTTCAGTCCGCATTCAAGAAGGACTGAAGTCCTCACTACGAACCTAAAGCCTGGTTTGTAGT
>PVWI01000099.1 GCA_003003725.1 filamentous cyanobacterium Phorm 6
TTAGTTATTAGTTATTAGTTATTAATTATTAGTCTTGTTTCCTGGCTCTGCCGGGGAAATACCCGGAGGCTCTGCCTCCAATTCCCAATTCCCCATTCCCAATTCCCCATTCCCAATTCCCCATTCCAATAAATATGGTTCACTTTAACGTTGGCTTTCAACACTTTAACTCCTTCGCCGACATTACCCTATCCTTGGCAAAAACCTTAGACAAAATCGGAATTCCTATCTCGCTCGAACCTTCAGAAATAGCCTCTCACGTCACCCGTAATTCCACAGCCGAAGAAAACCACCTGTTAACGAAGTGGATGAATGCAGCACCATCAGATTTATTTCAGATCAAATGGTCTCATTACTGGAAACCTTATTTTTTAAAAGAACTCAAAGGACATCTCAACTTAGAACTTTTTGCGATCAATTACGAATTCGCCAAAAATCATGATGATTATGATTACTGGATTTATGATGCTGTCAACAATTCATCCCACAAACTAGCCGTCAGCCAATATTCTAAAAACGTCTTAATAAAAGCTGGATGTCCCGCTAAAAATATATCAGTTATGCCTCTAGGCTTCAATCCTTTAATCTCGCAACTCTATTCTCCCAGACCGCAGAAAACCCAAAAAGATGTAAAATATATTCTGCACATGACTAATTCCTTTGATTTATATAGATTTGGCACGGATCTCGCCATTCAAGCATTTTATCAAGAGTTTAAAGATGACCCCAACGTAGAGTTAATCATCAAAGATGGCGGCAAAAATCCTGATGTCATAGTAGAACATCTCATAAATATCGAAAAACAATTCGGCAAGTTAAAGTCAAAAGTTCAAGTAAGACCTAAATTTTGTACTAAAGCAGAACTAGCTGATTTATACTTATCAGCAGATGCTGTTTTAGCTCCGTTTCGCGGCGAAGGTTTTGCAATCAAGATTTTGGATGCCTTTGCTGCGGGTTTACCCGTCGCGATGACTATGTACGGCGGCCCAACTGAATACGCCAATACTGCTAACTGCTATCCCATTGCTTACGATCTAATTCCCGTAGGAGAATGTTACGATACTCAGTATCTAAAAATTAGAAATGCTCCTCATTGGGCAGAACCAAATCTTCAGTCTGTTCGCCAACAGTTGCGAAAAATTATTGAAGATCCGATGCGTTTTCAGGTTGCTCAAAAAGCTAGAGAGACGGCAGATTTATTTACTTGGGAAACTGCGGCTCAAAAATTGCTAAGATTAATGCGAGAGCTGTTTTAGGAGCGGAAATTATGGGACTGGAACGCAAAATGTTTAGGGGAATGTTTTCACCTACCGAAGTGGTAAGATTGAAACAGCCTTGTTTTACTCCCGGCAGATTGTTTGAGCCCGGAAAATATAACGCTGCCGATTTACCGGATGTCGCTTTTGACATGGGTTTGGTAGACCATTTACCGCCAGTCAAAGGTAATAGTTCGGAAAATCTTAACGCCGAGAATCCGCAACCTCAAAAGATTGAGGAGTAAACTACCACTTGTAGTAAGGACTTCAGTCCTAGAAATTCTGTTTGTAGTAAGGACTTCAGTCCTAAAAATTCAAATAATCAAGAACTCACATCAATTCTGGTTGCATCGGAGTTAATATTACCTACCCAAAATCAGGAGACGGCAGTGCCGTTTCCCTACAATTCATCGCGGTAGGGAAACGGCACTGCCGTCTCCTCTATATCATTCCGGCGCAGCCGGAATTGATATCAAGTCAATTTAATTAACCATTTTGCTCGATTTGGGTAATTAACTCTTTCAATATTTTACTAGCTTTATCATTATCAATCTGACAAGTTCCGGCATTCAGGTGTCCGCCGCCGCCATATCTTAACATTAACTCTCCAATATTAGTTTTAGAAGTTTTGTTAAAGATTGACTTACCAACTGCGAAAACAGTATTTTGTTGTTTTAGTCCCCAAAGTGCGTGAATCGAGATATTGGACTCGGGGAACAAAGCGTAAAGTACAAAACGATTCCCTGCATAAATCACATCTTCGTTACGCAAATCCAAAACAACTAAATTATCATAAACTTTGGCGCAGCGCTGTATTTGCTCTTTGAATTTTTTTTCTTGTTCAAAGTAGAGGTCTACTCTTTCTTTTACATCGGGAAGCTGCAAAATTTGATCGATGGCATGATTTTTACAGTAATCGATTAACTGCATCATTAACTGATAATTGGAAACGGTAAATTCTTTAAATCTGCCTAAGCCAGTTCTGGCATCCATTAAGAAGTTTAATAGCACCCATTCTTCTGGATGCAAAACCTCTTCTTTGGCAAATTGAGCGGAATCTGATTTGTCAACTGCGGCCATCATCGCGTCGGAAATCTCAGGAAACTTTGGTTGGCCTCCATAATATTTGTATAGCACCCTAGCTGCTGAAGCTGCATAGGGGTCGATGATGTGGTTGATTTTGATTTTGTCATGTCGGAGAGTTTCGCTGAAATGGTGATCGAAAGCTAGATGAACTCCCTCAACATAGGGTAAATTGGTGCTAATATCGTTATTTGTTATTTCAATTTTTCCATCCTGCATATCTTTAGGATGTACGAATTTAATCTCGTCGATCATATCGAGTTCTTTGAGCAAAACTGCACAGACAAGACCGTCAAAATCGCTGCGGGTGACTAATCTATATTTTTTAGTGAGTGGCATATGCTTCTATGATGGCGAGGGACTGATCACAAGATAATATAACGTATTACCCGATCGCACTACAATATGAACCATAACCCTTATGCTTGGATAGAGAAGTCTCTCGACACTATTCGTCGCGCCGATTGGTATCGATCGCCACAATCGATCGAAAGTTGTCCAGGCCCTGTAGTAAAATTAGCAGGCGACTGGCTAATTAATTTTGCTAGCAACGATTATCTAGGACTCGCTGGCGATGACAGGTTGATTCAAGCAGCTATGGCTGCAACTAAGGAATTTGGTACGGGTGCGACGGGTTCGAGGTTGGTGGGAGGACACCGCGATTTGCACCGACAGCTAGAACTGGCTATTGCTAATTTAAAACAAACTGAGGATGCTTTAGTATTTAGTTCGGGATATTTAGCGAATTTAGGGGCGATCGCATCGGTTGTCGGCAAGCGCGATCTGATATTATCTGACAAGTACAACCATTCGAGCCTGAAAAACGGAGCCACACTCAGCGGTGCAACAACGCTAGAGTACAATCATTGCCATCTTGAGGATTTAAAGCTCAAGCTAGAGCAAAATCGCGCCAAATACCGGAAGTGTTTAATTATTACCGATAGCGTCTTCAGCATGGATGGGGACTTGTGTGCGCTGCCGCAGTTGTTAGCTTTGGGCGAGCAATTTAACTGTATGGTATTAGTAGATGAAGCTCACGCTACAGGAGTTTTCGGTGCTAGCGGTGCAGGTTGTGCAGAACATTTCGGGTGTACGGGATTGCCGCTAATCCAAGTTGGCACGCTTAGCAAAGCTTTAGGAAGTTTGGGCGGCTACGTTGCGGGCTCTGCTGCTTTAATTGATTTTCTCCGCAATCGAGCGGCGACTTGGATTTATACTACCGGATTAACCCCGGCTGACACGGCGGCGGCTTTGGAAGCCGTGAGAATTGTCCAACAAGAACCAGAACGCCGAGTTCGGTTGCAGCAAAATATCGAAACTTTCAAATATTGCGCGATTACCAATCAGCAATTACCAATTAGCAATTCTCTCTCCCCAATTTTCAGTCTCCCGTTAAAAGATGCAGCCACAGCTTTAACTGTTAGCAGCAAACTCAAGGAAATGGGTATTTTTGCTGTGGCGATTCGCCCTCCGACTGTCAGCGTGAGTCGAATTCGGATTTCGCTGATGGCAACTCACGAGCTCGCACACCTTCAGCAGTTGGTAGAGGCGCTGGGGCAAGTTTTGAGTTTGGGGTAAATGTTGGGTTCGCACTGCGCTAGGGCATCGGGCATCGGGCATCGGGCATCGGGCATCGGCCTAATGACTAATGACTACTGACTAATGACTTTTGATTGTCAAGGTATCGCTATTGACTTATAGCCAGAAGTATACATGATTTGGGTCGATCGGTCAATCAATGTAAACTTTTTGTAAATTTCGATACTTTTTGAAATTTCGCGCTATATTGAATAAGTAGCCAGTACACCAAATTTAATATAAGGAACGTCCACCATGAACACAAATCGCCAAAACGTCAAAAAAATCGCTGACACCCACCGTGCTAATATTCAAAAGCAACTGACGCACCGCATAGAAGTAGCCAGAGCCAGCGGCAACCAAGATTTGATTCGGGTGCTTGAAGACGAAATGAAACAGTTGTAAGTAGCTGCCACTCAAATTGGCCCGTAGTTCGATTTAGAGGTTGCGCGAGAAATGCAGAATTCCCGCAACCGCTACCTTTTGATTTTTCACTCCTCTCTTAGTTGGTAGAAAAAAAACCCGGTTTCTTGAAGAAACCGGGTTTTTTCTGGAACTTTTGGGTGCTTGTGGCGCGCCTGATGTCGTGTTTGGTCGCCACTAACAAGTAAGGATTTGTGCGGACTGAAGTCGTCACTACGAACTGCGGACTGAAGTCCGCACTACGAATAACAAGTAAGGATTTGTGCGGACTGAAGTCGTCACTACGAACTGCGGACTGAAGTCCGCACTACGAACTGAACTGCGGACTGAAGTCCGCACTACGAACTGAACTGCGGACTGAAGTCCGCACTACGAACTGCGGACTGAAGTCCGCACTACGAACTGTCTTATCTTCCTCCGACTACAACATTTTTAATCCGCAAGTGGGGGCCGCCGACGCTGACTGGTAAACCGCCTTGGCCGCCTTTGCCGCAGCCGCCATAGGCATAAACTGAGTCATTTCCTATCGACTCAATATCCTTTAAAGTCTGAAATACATTGCCGCTTAAAGTGACATCACTCACCGGTTCGGCCAATTTGCCATCCCGAATCATGAACCCTTCCGCCGCCGCAAAGGTAAACATTTCGCCGTTGGTTTGTCCTCCCAACATCCGCACTGCATACACTCCTTCCTCGATGTCGCCCACCATTTCATCAAAAGAATGTGCGCCAGATTCGATCGCAGTATTAGTCATTCGCACCAACGGCATAAAACTAGCGCTCAGAGCCCTGGCATTTCCTGTCGGAGTTTCGCCCATTTTGCCCGCAGTCTCGCGATTGTGCATCCGAGCCGCTAAAACGCCATTTTTGATTAAATGCTTGCACTGAGCGGGCACACCTTCGTCGTCGTATTTCAAAGTTCCCGGCAATCCTGGCACTGTTGCGTCATCAATTACATTCAATTGTTCGATCGCCACTGGCTTGCCCAAAGTCAACAATTCCTGCATTTTTGGGTTTTCGTAAATGCCGTCTGCTTCCGACAAATGACCGAAAGCTTCGTGAATAAATACCCCTGACAAATAAGGGTCTAAAATCACCGGATACTGGCCGCCTTTCACCGATTTTGCTTCAAGTTGACTGACAGCTCGAACCGCAGCACTTTTAACACGGTCTTCAATATTTGTCAAGACATCGTAATCCGATCGCGAGTGAATCGACTCAAACCCTTGGCGGACAATGCCGCCGTCACCGCGGGCGATCGCCCCGAAACGCCCCGTCACGTCCAAGCGCTCCTGAGCGATCGAAGTGCCTTGAGAATTCACAAAATAAGTAATCCCAAATCGATCGCTATAACCGGCCATTGTCGTCTGAATTCGCGGGTCATAATCTAACAGCAACTGGTTGTAAGATTCGAGCAACTTGCGTTTTTCTGCTAGAGTAATCGATCGCGGGTCGCGGCCCAATTCCACAGCTACATAATCTTGAATCGGGGTAACATCTGCTAGTACAGTTTTTTCGCTACCAACTAAACGAGACTGCACGACAGCTTCTTCAATGCGAGCTTTTAACTCAGCTAAACCGTTAAAAGTTACAAAACTCCAGCCGCCTTTGTGACAAGCGCGGATGCCGCCAGCGAGACTGAAACTGCGGTTGACAGCATCTAACTGAGGGCCGCGAAAACTAATCGCTGTTGACTCGCTTTTTTCGAGGCGAACTTCTAAATAATCTACTCGATCGCGATAAGGTGCGATCGCTTCCATCAACTGTTCCTGCATCAAATTGCCTCTATGATTGATTTAGATCAATTCCGGTGTAATACCAATTTTTTGTGAGGCTGCATAGAATCCGATCCCCCCTAGCCCCCCTGGTGGGAGGGGGGGACAAGAGTCCGATCAAAGTCCCCCTTCTTAAGGGGGATTTAGGGGGATCGAGATATGTGCAACGACCCATTAAATTGGTGTAACCGGAATGACTGTTGACTGTTTGAACAATACCGATACAACCGGAAACGATATTACGCCCAGCGCTCAAAAAAATTATTGCTAACCTTATTTTAACCAATAAATCCCGTCTTTCGGATGGGTGTCCGGGCCCGATCGTACTCAGGAGTGCGCGATCGCCCGCGATCGCCCCATCACACAAAAAAAACTCGCGCCGGCTTGCCAAAAGCCCGGTATGCCGGAAATTTTGCATCTGCCTAGAAAAATGGAATTAAACTAAATCTATCTAAAGACTGAAAAATGTAGCTTAAGTGCCGGCCAATGGAATACTTTAAGATTAAAAAATTCCAAATTTCACCTTATTTAGCAGCAATTGCCACATCAGTAGCAATTTTGGTCGGAGTTGGCATTTTAGACCGATCGGAACAACAGCGATTTTTGCAGTACAAGCGCGCTAGCACGATCGATCAGCTCAGCACAGTCCGTTCTAAGCTGGAAAGCTCTTTGAATTCCCGGCTGTTTTTGATGCGCGGTTTGGTGGCTTACGTTTCCAACAACCCAAACATCACCGAAGCTGAGTTTGCAGCGATGGCGAGAATTCTAATGGCACAGCAAAGGGGAATTCGCAGCCTAGGTTTAGTTAAAGGCACAACCATTGCTTATATGTATCCGCTTCCAGGCAATGAACAGGCGATCGGGGTTGAGTTGACAACGGTACCCCAACAGCGCCTTATGGTCGAAGAGGCGATCGGCACTAGAAAAACTGTGCTGGCCGGGCCAGTGAAATTATTGGCGGGGAATTTTGGGTTCATCGGGCGAGCGCCCATTTTTATCACACCCCCCGGCGCAGAACCCGAAACAGGGGTTTTTTGGGGCTTGATAGGGGTTCTCATCGACCAACATGATCTCTTGCAGGAAGCGGGACTCAACGACCCCTCAGCCAACCTGCAATACGCTGTGCGGGGCAAAGATGGGAAGGGAGCGATCGGGGAGGTGTTTTTCGGCGACAAGTCGATTTTTCAGGGCGATCCCGTGGTTCTGGAAATTACTTTGCCCAGCGGTTCCTGGCAGTTGGCAGCAATTCCGGTGGGGGGATGGCGGCAGAATTCGCCGCTGCGGGGGTGGTTGCTTTTTGGCGGTGGCTGGCTGGCTGTTTTCTGCGGGGCGGTGGCCTTTAGTTGGGTCTACGGGCCTGCGAAATTGCGCGCCAGCGAAGCTAAGTACCGGCAATTGGTGGAGAATGCTAACAGCATCATTGTGCAGTTAGACAGTGAGGGCAAAATTACTTTTTTTAATGAGTTTGCGGAAACTTTTTTCGGGTATTTAGAAGCAGAAATAATTGGCAAAAGTGCGATCGGCACAATTATAGATCCTGCCAATTTGTCGGAAAATGACTTAGCAAAAATGATTCGAGACTGTTTGCAACAGTCGCACAAATACTTCAAACATGAAAATGAACACATCCGCCGCAATGGCGAAAAAGTCTGGGTAGCGTGGAGAAACACACCTTTGCTCGATGCGAAAGGGCGATCGATCGGGATTCTGTCGGTGGGTACAGATATTAGCGATCGCAAAAAAGCTGAAATCGCCCTGCAAGCTTCTGAATCAGAATTGCTAGCTTTGTTTGCTGCCATGAACGACGTAATTTTTGTACTCGATGTTGAAGGACGCTTCCTGAAAATTCCCCCCACCAATCCCGAACTTTTGTACAAGCCACGGGCCGAACTTGTCGGACAAAAAACCCGCGATATATTTGAGCCAGAAATAGCAGAAATGTTTCTGGAGTCAATTCGCCTCGCCCTCGCTACTAATCAAGTCAGTAGTTTAGAATATAACCTGCAAATTGGCAGCGAACAAAGGTGGTTTTTCGCTAACATTTCGCCCATGAAAGAAAATACGGTTCTCTTGGTAGCCCGCGACATTACGCAGCGCAAGCAAGCTGAAAATTGGTTGAACGCTCAAAAACAAATTTTAGAAATGATTGCTAAGAGCGCTCCTCTCGGCGATACTTTAAATACTTTAATTGAAATTGTCGAACAGCAATCGAGAGATGTCATGGGTTCGATTTTGCTGTTAGATAAAGACGGTCAACATTTGCTGCACGCAGCAGGGCAGAGTTTGCCCGACAGTTACAATGCTGCTGTTAATGGTGCAGCCGTCGGCCCGGATGTGGGTTCCTGCGGCACTGCTGTCTACCGCGGCGAACAAGTAATCGTTACAGATATTGCCAGCGATCCTTTGTGGGAAAATTATCGAGATTTAGCCTTGAGTTTTGGACTGAGAGCTTGCTGGTCAACTCCGATTTTTTCATCTGAGGGTCAAGTTTTGGGAACTTTTGCCATGTATTACGGCCAACCGTGCAGTCCCCAAGATTTTGAGCTGCAATCGATCGAAACTGTCAGGCATTTAGCAGGAATTGCGATCGAGCGCAAGCAGGCAGAAGAAAGTCTCAAACAGCTCAATCAAGAACTAGAAAATAGAGTCGAACAACGCACAGCTCAATTGATGCAAAGTGAAGAACGCTGGCAGTTAGCGGTCAAAGGCAGCAATGACGGCATTTGGGATTGGAACTTCCAAACAGGAGAAATATTCCTGTCCCATCGATTTAAAGAAATCACCGGATACCAACACAGACCAGAACTCGATCACTTTGACGAATGGAACAGGGGCACGCATCCCGACGATTTAGCCTTAGTAATGCAAGCTTTCCAAGACCATTTAGACAGAAAAACGCCCCACTACATCGTCGAATACCGCTTGTGGTGCTACAACAAATTCTACAAATGGATACTCAGTCGGGGACAAGCTTTGTGGGACGAAAATGAAAAAGCAATCCGCATTGTTGGTTCAATTACTGACATTACCGAGCGCAAACAAGCAGAGGAAGCACTGCGGGAAAGCGAGGCAAGATTCCAAAAGCTGTCGGCTAATTTGCCGGGAACAATTTATCAATGTTTGGTGCGTGCCGATGGATATGTCAGTTTTCCTTACATCAGTCCTGCTTGCCGAGAAATGTTTGAGTTAGAACCCGAAGCTATTTTGAAAAATGCGGATTTACTAATAGATTTGATTCATCCAGACGACTGCCAAAGTTATGAGGCATCTATTACTATTTCAGCGCAAACTTTGCAACCTTGGCAGTGGGTAGGACGGCTGGTGTTGCCTTCTGGGAAAATTCGCTGGTTTCAGGTAATTGCGCGTCCTGAAGCTAAAGAAAACGGCGATCTTCTTTGGGACGGCATTGGCATTGATGTGACGGATCGCAAACAAGCTGAGTTAGCTTTGCAAGAGAGCCAGCAGTTCATTCAAAAAGTAGCCGATGCTACTCCCGGTATTTTGTATCTATACGACTTGGAAGAACAGCGAAATATCTACACTAATAATTCACTATTCACGCTTTTGGGCTATACCTCTGACGACATTATAGCGATGGAGTCGTCAATGATGCCTCAGTTAATACACCCCGAAGATTTGTTGCTAATCGTGAAACATCACGCGAGCCTTGTAGAAGTTGAAGATGGCGAAATTAGGGAAATTGAGTACCGGATGCGGGCAGCAGACGGTCAATTTTTGTGGCTGCACAGTCGGGATACTATTTTTAGCAGGAATGCTGATGGTCAGGGTAAGGTAATAATTGGATTTTGCCTGGATATTACGACTCGCAAACAAGCAGAGGAAGCACTGCGACAAAGCGAGGCGCGAGAAAGACAAAGAGCCGGAGAGTTGGAGTCAGCGCTGCAGTCATTGCGCTCTACTCAATCTCAGCTTATTCAAACTGAAAAAATGTCTTCTTTGGGGCAGTTAGTTGCCGGCATCGCTCACGAAATTAATAATCCGGTGAATTTCATTCACGCTAACATTGATTATCTCAACCAGTATACAAAACAGTTGCTCGATCTGGTGAGTCTTTACGAACAGGAGTATCCAGAACCTAATGCAAAAATTGTCGATCGCATTCAAGAGATAGATTTGGACTTCATGGCCGAGGATTTAAGAAAACTTGTGGGTTCGATGCAGGTAGGAACCGAGCGCATCCGGCAAATTGTTTTGTCGCTCAGGAATTTCTCGCGGCTGGACGAATCGGCAATGAAGCCTGTGGATATTCATGCAGGAATTGATAGCACTTTGTTGATTTTGCAGCACCGTTTGAAGAGTCACGACAGCCGTCCGGCCATTGAAGTAATTAAGGAGTTCGACAAACTGCCACTGGTGGAGTGCTATGCTAGCCAACTGAATCAGGTGTTTATGAATATTATTGTTAATGGAATTGATGCGATTGAGGAACGCTGTCACAAGTTGTCGGTTTCTGAAGCAGAGAAAAATCCCGGCCGGATTGCTATTTGGACTGGTGTAACGCCTCAAAACACTGTGATGGTGGAAATTTCGGATAACGGTACGGGCATTCCCGAGGAGATAGTCGATCGCATTTGTAACCCGTTTTTTACGACAAAGGCTGTTGGGAAAGGTACGGGGCTGGGAATGTCGATCGCCCATTCGATTGTGGTAGAAAAGCACAAGGGTAAGATTGAGTGTATTTCCCAAATGGGACGGGGAACGACTTTTAAGATACAAATTCCGATCGCCAAAACCTAGTCGATTTTAGATTTTAGATTTTAGATTTTAGATTGGTAGGGTGCGTCAGCTCATAGCTGAATTTTCAGGCTGTGAGCGATGAGCCGCGAGCTGACGCACCCTACAAATAAGCGACTAAGATAGATCCAAGCTGCTAGAGAAGCGGTGCTGCATCAACTCAATGGATAAAAACTGACATGATGGGATTAATCCTGGAAGCGCTCGAAGCAATGGGACACAATGTCCGCTGGATGTCTTGGAATTTGTTTTTAGGTTTACTACCGCTGGCGCTGAGTTTTTGGCTGTTCCGCAAACCCCGATCGCGCTGGCTGCTTTGGGGTACGTGGGCTCTCCTGGGCGCTACATTTGTGCCGAGCACGCGCCATGTTTTAGGCTATCTGAGGCACATTGTGCAAGATGTGGGCAAAACTTACGTTTTGGGGGCGATCGCCATTACGATCGTGCTGATGGCTTTAGACATCTGGGTACTGCGACAGCGCGGAGTTCGCTCTCTCCGCTGGTGGGGCGGTTTTTTCTGGTTTATCGCATTTTTGCCCAACGCACCCTACGTTTTAACTGATATCATTCACCTGATCCGCCAGATTAAAGAGGGGAACTCAGTGTGGATTGTCACTCTGGCTTTAATTCCGCAGTATCTGGCGTTTATGCTGGCTGGGTTTGGAGCTTACGTGCTGTCGGTGATGAATTTGGGTTACTATCTCAAGCAACAGGGTTGGGGTAGATTTATCCTCGCCACCGAGATGATTATTCACGCACTTTCGGCGATCGGCATTTATTTAGGGCGATTTATCCGCTTCAACACTTGGGACATCCTGACTAACCCGGATGCGCTGGTTAACACCGTCATGAATGATTTGATTGGTAAGCGTCCGTTTGTAGTAATGGCTGCAACTTTTGTAGTAATTGCTGTTTTGTATTGGGTGATGAAGCAAGTGATTTTGGGGATTAGCCAGCGATTTTACGCTAGCCAATCGTCGTCGGAGTCGATCGACCAAACCGCAACTTCTTCTGATTCCATCGATTTGAGATTGTAGAGATGCCCATTGAGAATTGACTTGTAGCTCCGTGAATCTGCCAGCTTGAACTAATAGCAGTTCAAAAAACCAATGCAACTCTAGGATAGCTGCTAAACCGCTATTTTATAAGTTATTCTCAATCGAAAAACCAAAAACAAAAAATGAAAATCCTATGAAATCCAATTTTTTTAGATCAAGTATTTAAGCCGGCAAGCAAGTATCCGTCTGTAGGTAAGATTAGTTTGTGCGATCGGCTCCCAAATAAATTACTGCAGCCATCGGTAATAAAACTTGATATGTTATAACAGCCGAAGTAGTTTTGTAACAAGCAAAGATGAATCGATTTGACCGTCAGTTGTGGGAGCGGTTTATGGCGATCGCTCAGCCTTACTTTTATCCTTTAGAGCCTGGGGGCGGCAGAAGATTTTTAGGATTAGTCGCACTGCTGTTGATATTTCTCTTTGCTGCGATGTTTGTGGCTGTGAGCGCTTTATGTCTCGGAGGTGCTGCTCTTTTTCCAGATTTTGTCAATAGTATTGCGGCCGGCTTAGTTACTTTGTTGAAAGGAATTATTAATTCGCCCGCAATTGCGATCGTAGCTTTCATGCTAATTATTCCTTTCATTGCTTTTATCTGCTTCAAAAACAGATTGACAGCGCACTGGCAGCCCTGGGCTTTATTGACTTTGTTGCTATTTTTGTCCCTGTCAGTTAGTGGCCTGAATGTAATCATTAGTTATGTCGGTAACTTTTTTAACACAGCACTAGCTAAAAAAGACGAGCTCAATTACTGGAAGTATCTGTTTGTCTATGCAGGCGTTTTTGCAGTCGGCACTCCTATTGTCGTAATTTACCGCTACATCCAAGATAAATTAAGTCTCTACTGGCGAGAGTGGATGACAAATAAGTTCCTCGATAAATATTTTCACAATCGGGCTTATTATGAAATCAATTCTCACAAAGAAATCGACAATCCAGACCAGCGAATTTCCGAAGACATCAAATCATTTACCCGGACAAGTTTGTCATTTTTGCTGATAATCTTGGGCTCAATAGTTGACATTATATCTTTCACAGGTATTCTGTGGTCTATCTCCAAACAACTTTCGATATTCCTGATAGTTTATGCTATCTTGGGGACGGTCGCCACTCTGATTTTCGGGCAAAAATTAGTACCTCTTAATTTTAACCAACTTAAAAAAGAAGCTAACTTCCGCTACGGACTGGTTCACATTCGCGACAATGCTGAATCTATTGCTTTTTACCGGGGAGAAGAACAGGAATCGACACAAATAAAGCAGCGGTTCGTGGAAGTATTCCGCAATTTTAATTTACTAATTGGCTGGCAGCGAAATCTGGATTATTTCACAACAGGATACGGATATGCTGTTGTGATTATTCCGGCTTTGTTTTTAGCTCCTGCTTACTTTGCTGACAAAACCGATACAATCCAGTTTGGAGATATCACGCAAGCAGGTTTTGCTTTCAGTCAGGTTTTAGGCGCTTTTTCGGTGGTTGTAACTCAGATTGAACCGCTGAGTTCTTTTGCAGCTAGTATCAATCGTTTGACTGTATTTACAGATACTTTGGAAGCAGAAAAAGCGGTATCTCGTGCCGGAGAAACAACTATAGATTTAGTGGTTGATTCTCAGTTGACGCTGGAACACGTTACTTTAGATACTCCCAAGCATCAAAAGACTTTGATTAGGGATTTGTCGGTAGCGGTGTCGCCGGGAGAAGGACTGTTAATTGTCGGTCAAAGCGGCGCAGGAAAGAGTTCTTTGGTGCGGGCTATTGCGGGTTTGTGGGACTCGGGAACTGGTCGTTTGGTGCGGCCGGAACTTGGGGAAATGTTGTTTTTGCCGCAGCGTCCTTATATGATTTTGGGGAGTTTGCGATCGCAACTTCTGTATCCTAACACCAGCAGCGATGTTGATGAGGAAAAATTTCGCCGCGTTTTGGCATCAGTAAACTTAGCAGATTTACCGGACAGATTGGGCGGTTTTGAGGCGGATTTAGATTGGACGGAGATTTTGTCGCTGGGAGAACAGCAGCGTTTAGCTTTTGCCCGATTGTTGCTGACAGAACCGCGATACGCTATTTTGGATGAGGCGACAAGTGCTTTGGATTTGAAGAACGAGAAACATTTATACGAGCAGTTGCAAGCAACTAAAACTACGTTTGTGAGTGTCGGCCACCGCTTGAGTTTGTTGAAATATCACCAGCAGGTTTTGGAACTTTTGGGCGATGGAAGTTGGCGTTTGCTTTCGGCCGAAGAATACGGCGCTAGTGTCAAGGTTTCTGCCTGATTTTCGGTAGTACCCAGAACCCCGACTTTTTGCAGAAGTCGGGGATTTGATACACCTTGATACAAGCAAACTGAACATTAAAAGTTAAAATTTCTAGCAGATTCAAAGTCAAACAATATAATATAAGACAATACGGTTCACTTAAGACAAATATCCCTGGCACACCCCTTAAAAAAGGGGGGGACAAGAATGCCCTCAAAGTCCCCCTTGCTTTCGGGGGATTTAGGGGGATCTCCGAGGCATAAATATGTTAAGTGAACCGTATTGTAATATAAGATAGATTTTTAGTATAGGCGAGATTCCTACCTTGACTACTCCGATTCCTCAGAACTTTGTGCAAACGATCGCCAAACAGCGCGCAGTCACAGATGCCGAGTTAGAAACCCTATTGATGGCTCTCGATGGTCAATCTACGGCGACAATCGCCACGAAGCTTGGCATTAGCGACATCGCCGTGCGCAAAAGATTAGGCGAAGTTTACAAAAAATTTCAGATCGGGGGGAACGGGCCTGGAAAGCTTTCGGAATTGAGACATCAGTTACTGTTTTCATACCACACTGAGCAGGGAACGAGCGATTTTAGCGGAGGTAAAGGTTCTCTATTCAAAATAGGGATTCGGGGCAGACAGGAATATTGGGGTCAAGCACCGGATGTTACACTTTTTTACGGACGGACTGAAGAATTAACTACTTTAAAGCAGTGGATTGTATCGGATAATTGTCGCCTAGTAGCGCTGCTGGGTTCTGCCGGTAGTGGCAAAACAACTCTGTCGGTGCAGTTGGGAAAACAGGTACAGAATGAGTTTGATTTTGTGATTTGGCGATCGCTGCGATCGACTCCAGCACCATCCGACTTCCTCGCGGACTTAATTCAACTTTTTTCTAACCAACAAAAATCTAATCTGCCGTTAGCGGAACTCTCGAAGACGATCGACCTCAACGACAAAATTTCACGATTGGTCGAGTATCTGCGGAAGCAGCGCTGCCTGCTAATTTTAGACGATTTTGAAGCAATTCTCAAACCCAAAGAACTAGCGGGGCACTACCGCGAAGGCTGCGAAGGATATCGAGATTTAATTGTGCGACTCTGTGAAGTCAATCACAATAGCTGTTTGGTGCTAGTTAGTTCAGAAGAACCTACGGAACTGACTTTGCTGGCGGGAGAAAAAGTGCGCTCTTTAAAACCTGGCATTTCCGAAGAAATTGCGCGGGAGATTTTCCAAGAAAAAGGTTTGTCGGTTCGAGATCAAGACTGGGAAATCTTGTTAGCCCGGTACGGAGGCAATCTGTTAGCGTTAAAGATTGTGGCGACCACGATTCACGAGTTTTTCGAGGGTAATGTTTTAAAATTTTTGGAAGCAACGGCGTTATTTGTAGAAGAACATATCAGCAATTTGCTCGCGCAGCAGTTCGATCGAATGTCAAGTTCTGAACAAGAGATTACCTATTGGCTGGCTATTGCTCAAAGTCCGATTTCGATCGAGACTTTGCGAGAGAAGATGTTGGTCAATTCGTCGCTTTCGGATTTGCTAAAAAATCTCGATTCTCTGGGCCGTCGCTCGCTGATTGACAAAATCAGTGAGGGAACAGAAACAGTTTTTATGCTTGGGCCTTTGATCGTGCAGTATGTGAGCGACAGATTAGTCGATCAAATGCGATCGGAGGTTTTGGAGACGATCAATACCCAAGGAATCGAAAAAATGCAGTTGTTGAAAACTCACAATTTGAGCATCAGTATTGCTAAACGAAAACAAAGTAAAGAAGCTAGAAGTAGTTCTATTTTAGAATTAGTTAAAAATCGCCTGCAAGTCTTGTTTATGAAAACTACAGGTTTTGAAGAACCGCTAAAGATCCTGACGAAAGTTGCCTCTGAGTTGGAGTCTAAATCGACCCTAGAGGTGGGATATGCTAGGGAAAATCTGGTGCAGATTATTTCAGATGCAGACAGCGGTTGAAACCGCGCCTACAAAAGCGAAGTCCGCCGACGCGGACTGAAGAAAATAATGTAATTTTAACCGCTTTTTCTTCAACCCGCGTCGGCGGGTTTTGTCTGTATAGACGCGGTTTCAACCGCCCGGTCTTCTATTTGACAATGCCCAAAACCGAGGCAGATTCAGATCCTGTAATTTTGCCTAAAGCAGGCGCTCTTTGAGCCTCGGCAATTTTGGGAAGCAAAAGTCCCTCCGCATAAATCCGAGGATTTACTTGAGCAATTTGGATGTAAGATTCCCGGACTTCTGCATTCACCGCAACAGTCTTGGCATCATAAACCTGCATCGCCATCTTCGGATAGAAACCAATGCCGACAATCGGGATTAAAAAGCAAAATGCGATCGCCACTTCGCGAGGTTGAGCATCAATAAATGGTGCATCACCAGGCAAAACGCAACTATTACCGAAACAAACCGCTGCATCCAGATTGTCTCTCTCATTCTGCAAATTTAGATCCTCAAGGTCACAAGCCGCTAATGTGCCACAGTTGTAAAATAGCTGGCGTAGCATCGAGAGCAAATAAATCGGTGTCAAAATCACTCCTACCGCTGCGAGTAACACAATCACTGCGCGGAAAGAATCGCTGTAGATATCGCTAGTTGCGACGCCCACAAATACTGAGAGTTCGCTAGCAAAACCACTCATACCAGGAAGTGCTAAGGAAGCCAGAGCGCCTGCGGTAAACAAGGCAAAAACTTTCGGCATGACTTTGCCAATCTCACCCATCTCATCCATAACCATTGTATGGGTGCGATCGTAAGTAACGCCAGCCAGGAAAAACAATACTGAGGCGATTAAACCGTGGGAAATCATTTGCAACAGCGCCCCGTTGATTCCCAAATCCGTGAAGGAAGCAATACCGAGGAGCACGAATCCCATGTGAGAAATCGACGAATTCGCAAGGCGGCGCTTCATGTTCGTTTGGCCGAAGGAATTCAGCGCGCCGTAGATAATATTGACTACGCCGAGCACCGCCATAATCGGTGCAAAGTAAACGTGTGCTTTGGGAAGAAGTTCTAAATTCAGACGAATCAATCCGTATCCGCCCATTTTCAGCAACACGCCAGCCAGAATCATCGACACGGGAGAAGATGCTTCACCGTGGGCGTCAGGTAGCCAAGTGTGGAATGGGAAAATCGCCAGTTTCACGCCGAAAGCAACGAACAATCCCGCATAAAGCAGTAATTCTAAACCCAGCGGGTAGTCTTTCAAGCCGAGTTCTACCATGTCGAAGGTGGGAGTTCCTCCGCCGTAGAATCCCATTGCTAAAGCTGCTATCAGAATAAAGATGGAAGCGCCTGCGGTATAAATCAAGAATTTGGTAGCTGCGTAACGGCGGTTTTGCCCGCCCCAAATCGAGATTAGCAGGTAAACTGGAATTAGTTCTAGTTCCCAGACAATGAACAACAGCATGATGTCTTGGGCGACGAAGACTCCTATTTGTGCGGAGTACATCACCAGCATCAGGAAGTAAAAAAGTTTCGGTTTGCGATCGACTTCCCAGGCTGCGAAGATTGATAATGTCGTCACCAGTCCAGCCAACAGTACCAGTGGCACTGACAATCCGTCAACCGAAACAGACCAGTTGAGGCCTAAAGAAGGTATCCAGGAATATTTCTCTACGATTTGGAAAGTAGAGATACTGGGATCGTAATGTGTCCAAAACACCCAGCACATTAATACAAAATCCGCAATTCCGACGCCCAGGGCGTACCAACGCACAGTTTTGCCATTTGTGTCGGGCAGAAAAGGGATGGCGATGGAAGCTACGAGGGGTAGCATGACAATCGCGGTCAGCCAAGGAAATTGATCCGCTATCATAGTGAGAATAAATACTTAGTTGGAAGTTACCACGATTATAATACTAAGTGTTATAAAAAATTAAGATTTGTAAATATTTTTTTGATTATGGATATTATGGTAGCGATGCTTTAAATCATAGATTGCGGCAAATGTCAAGAAATTTAGCAGTTAATTTTAGTCAGTAGTTCAGATACTTCAAGCCCAGACAGTCCTAGACGCCACAACGTACCTAAAAATTAACCCCTATAAGAGTGCCAGTTGCGTCCAGGACTGTCCAAGTAATGCGATCGCTCATGGTTTGGGGCAGGTCTTATTGGCGAAGTCACAGCTATAAATATAGGGTTTCTGCCAACTCAGAGGAATTTCTAATAAATCCCTGGTTCCGGTCATTCCCTGTCCCAGAAAGAGCAGGACAGCGATCGAGTTCAAGATGACATGGACAGTGCGCCAGCGGTTCGATCGATCTTTGTAAATGTCTTGAATGATGGCCAGGGAGAAAACCATAATTAGCGCAGCGGTGATGCCAATGTAGTAGTGAGACCAATACCATTCATTGGTGCGCCGATAAACGCCATCTTGAGTGCCAAGAATCACTAAGCCAGCACCAGTCAATGTCGCAAATATGCCACGCCATAACGCCGGTGTCGATCGATATAGCATCACCAAAGAGGCGATAGTTGCAACAAACATCAGCACAATGAAAATGACCTGAAAGGAGTTTTTGCTCCACACCTGTTCGCTCCAAATATGCTCAAAAATCGCGTAGCCTAGACCCAACAACGTCACTCCTACCACAGAACCTGACAGAATTCGACCTGCTTTGACGTGTTCTTGACCGACTACAGGTGGAATTTTGCTCTTGGTGTCGATCGCAATTTGCTTCCGACGCTGCATAGTTTGCCACGCCATATTGAGAACAACACCAAGCATAGGAAAAACAATCGCTACAGCTAAAATAGGATGCAGCAAAGCCAGAAAATCTTTAAATTCCATACAGCACCTTTTTGTTCTTAAAGTTGATAAAACTAAACTTTTGAGATTTTCACGAAATCGATCGCCCGATCGCGATCGAACAAAACCCGAGGCTTCAATAAAATCCCAAATAACAAGAAAAGAGACTTTAACTCACCAGGAGCGCAAGAGCGTTTCCATTGATTCGGACGACAAAATAACATCTCAACCAGACATCGATGTTGCGGCAAAGCCAATTCATCAAACCGGATGTGTACCGAGGGAAATTCATTGCTAAAATCTACCCTAGTTATCTCTCCTTGCAGCCTCAAATTATCTTCCATAATTTTGAGCTTGACTGGGAGCATTTCTCCTGGAATCAGCGCCGGGAATCCGGCTTGAGTAATCTCTAGATGAACTCCCACTTCAGAAATAAAAGTAGTCACGCCCCAAAAGATTTTTCCGTCGATCGCCAGCCGTACCAATCGACGCAAATCAAACCATTCGTATCGATCGGATTTAGGAGCATCTAACAATATTAACAGCGTAATGCTGATAATTAAAAGGTTGTAGGTACTCCAAATCCAACCAATTCCCAACCCTTTGAGCTTCTGGATGATTTCCGGCTCTGAGGCGTGCATCTGAAATTGAATCAAACAGGTTCCCAGAAAGTGCCACAGGCTGATGGCATTCGGAATAAATAATAGCAGCAACGGTAGCGCTAACTTCCAGTTGAAGGAAAAGCGATCGCTCACAGTACCTTTGGCTGTGACGTTAAATCCTTTGGAGAAGGGAGATAACATCACCCCAAAGACCGTCAAAACCAGCGGGAACGCTAGTACCAGCGAATAAATATCAGAGAGTAATGCCGATCGCGATCGATGATTCAACCAGGAGAAAACCGTTAACTGCACTAAATAATAGGGCAGAAAAAAGTACAACATTTCGGGAACCGTGGCTCGGATGGGAATCACGCCCAAAAAAGAATAAGCTAAGGGCATCAACAGAAAGCCGATGCGCGGAATGCTACCAAACCAATTCAGGAGTCCTTCTAAATGGGCGAGTCGCTGAATCAAATTTAATCCGGGGATAGTCAGGGGATTGGAATCAATAAAAAAAGCTTGCAAAGTTCCGCGCGCCCAGCGCAGCCGTTGAGTCGCGTAAGCAGAAATATTTTCGGCTGCTAAACCAGCGCTGAGTTTTTCGTTGAGATACACCAAACGATAGCCTTTAGCAGAGAGTTTAATGCCTGTGAAATAGTCTTCACTGAGGGATTCTGTAACAAATCCTCCGGCATCTTCTAAGGCGCTGCGCCTCACAACAAAGGAGGTTCCAGAACAAACTACACTGCCGGCTCCATCTTTGAGCGGTTCAATTTGGCGGTAAAAAACCTCTTCTTCCGGCGCGATGGCGTTATCCAAACCTAAGTTACGGGCGATCGGGTCAGCATTGTAATAACTTTGAGGCGTTTGAACCAGCGCAACTTTCGGATCTTGGAAGAAACCAACGGTGCGAATCAGAAAGTTTTTGGTAGGGATAAAGTCGGCATCAAAAACAACGATGAAATCTCCTTGAGTCTGAGTCAAAGCATGATTTAAATTCCCTGCCTTTGCATGATTATTATTAGCTCTAGTGCGGTATTCACACCCTAATTCCTCAGCAATTTGCCGGATTTCTTCACGGCGTGTATCATCGAGGAGATAGATTGTTTTGTTGGGATATTCAATAGCTTGACAGCCAATAACCGTGCGTTTGAGAATATAGGCAGGCTCGTTGTAAGTGGGAATCAAAACATCAACCGCTGGTGTGAATCGACCCTCAACTATAT
>PVWI01000406.1 GCA_003003725.1 filamentous cyanobacterium Phorm 6
GCTTTTCGGCTGAGCGGGTTTTATTTATATTTATTTTGGTTTTGTTTGATTTGCGATTTGTCGGTTTATTGGTATGAATCTCTCCAACGGACTGAGTTTAGTACCAAGCGCGAGTTGGAATCTGCTTACCAACAATTGGAGGTGGCGGAGGCGAAGTATCGCAGTATTTTTGAGAATGCCGGCGAGGGAATTTTTCAAAGCACTCCCGACGGCCGCTATATTACGGCAAATCCAGCTTTGGCGCGGATTTACGGCTGCGATTCCCCGGAAGAGGTGACAGCAAAGTTTACTGATATTGAGCGGCAGTTGTACGTCGATCCGGTTCGCAGAAATGAGTTTTTGCGATCGATCGCGGAAAGCAACATAGTATCAGATTTTGAATCGAAAATTTACCGCTGTGACGGCAGTATTGTCTGGATTTCCGAGAAAGCGCGGGCAGTACGAGATAGCAGCGGTTCCTTGCTTTATTATGAGGGTTTAGTTGAGGATATCACGCAGCGGAAACAGGCACAAGAATCGCAGCGATTGTTTATTCACGCTCTTTCTCACGACTTGCGAAACCCGGTAGCGGGAATGTTAATGGTGCTGAAGAATTGGCAAACAAAAACTGGAGATGCGATCGCAATTCCCCGTTCTGTTTTGGATCGGATGATTCAAGGTAGCGAGCAGCAGTTGCGGTTGATAAATTCGCTGTTGGAAATTCACGCGGGAGAATTGGGCGGTTTGGTGCTGCACTGCGATCGGGTAGATTTGAGGGCGGTAGTTGAAGCAGCGGCGGCCGATTTGGAGCCTTTAATGAATGAGGCTCAAGCTACTTTTAGAAACTTGGTGCCGGATGATTTGCCCGCCGTGAATGCTGATACTACTCAGTTGTGGCGCGTGTTTTCTAATTTAATTTCTAATGCTTTGAAACACAATATGCCCGGACTGAATTTAACGGTTTCCGCTCAATTAATTAATCAGTCTAAAAATACGATGGATTCAATCAAAGCCAAACAAAATATAGAAAAATTACCAATTTCTAATTACCAATTAGCAATTCCAAATTTCCAAAATAGCATGATTTACTGTACGGTTGAAGATGACGGGGTGGGAATATTGCCGGAACAGTGCGAACATCTGTTTGACCTTTACGTGAGGGGTTATCAATCCCGACACTCGGTGGGTTTGGGTTTGGGTTTATATCTTTGCAGGCAAATTATTGGCGCTCACGGCGGGGAAATTGGGGTAATTAGCAGTCCCGGTGCTGGGGCGATTTTTTGGTTTACTTTGCCGATCGCCGAGAATGGTATATCGGGTTCGTAGTGCGGACTTCAGTCCGCTCCATGTTGCGGACTGAAGTCCGCACTACGAACCAATTTTATCGTTGTCAGTCTACCGGACATGACATTAGATAGCAGTTCGAGCTCTCATATGAGGTATCGATCGCTCAATCCCTAAATCTCCAAATCTAAAATCTAAAATCCGATAGGTTCGTAGTGCGGACTTCAGTCCGCTCCATTTTGCGGACTGAAGTCCGCACTACGAACCAATTTTATCGTTGTCCGTCTACCGGACTTGACATTACTCCCTTAATCTAAAATCTAAAATCTAAAATCTAAAATCGATTGATTTCTCACCTTTTTTAGAAAGGCTAGATCGGAGGGGCTTCTAACACGGTGACATCTACCAATGGTGTTGCCTTAAAATCTTCTTTCAACAAGCGAGTTTGGATGGCTTTGGTGAGATCGGTGCGAATTTGTTGAGCCGATCGCGTGACTTGCGGCTGACGCTGAACGTAAACTTGACACAGCAAAATATCATCCCCCGGATTGTCGGCTCTGGTGAAGCGAACGTTGGATTCTACCAGCTTGGCTAAATTGCTTTGCTTTACAACCTGCTGCAATTGAGAATTTGCCCGTTGAGCGAGACTAGAACGCTGGAGGTTAGGCGAATTAGAAAATTGCCAGATGATTAATGCCGTGAGTACGATCGCGCTAACTCCCACCGCCGCCGGGAACACACCGCGTTTCCCCCGCACGTAGCGAGTTCCTTCAGTCGATAGCCCAAACAGACGAAACATCAAAGCCGCCGCCAAATTAATGCCGCCGAGTTGCAGCAGCAGTAAAAACACGCCGTTGACTGCCAGATCCCAACGACCAATTGCCGCCCCCATGCCAATCAAACCAGCAGGGGGAGCTAGCGAAGCCGATACCAGCATTCCGGTAGCGGCTCCTGAAACCAAGCTGCTGCGATCGGACTGAACCAGGGATAGCGCCCCAGCGGCTCCGGCGGCAAGGGGAATCAGCACCGATACCGAGGAAATTTGGCTGCCATCAATCATCAAACTGGTAGGGTTTTGCTGTTGCAGAATCCAACTCAGCAATCCCGTGGTAAGTATCGTGACGCTCAAGGCCGCAAAGTAGCGTAAAATGCTGCGCCCCAAGAGTTTGAGATCGCCCCTTGCGGTTGCCAAGGCGGTATTCATGGCAGGCCCGGCAAACGGCGCCAGCAACATCGCGGCAACTAGCAGGTAGCTGGTATTAGTGTATAAACCAATCCAAACAATGATTCCGGCGAAAAAGGCATAGCTGAGAAATCCTTTCCAAGAGCCCGTACTCTGCAAACCAGCCAGAAAAATCTCGATCGGGCTGCGTTCCTCAACATTGGTAACTTGCTCCGCAGCGGCATTAGCTGGGGGATGCAGCGACATCACACCTGTGGGAAGCAGAGTAACACTTAAGTCCGGCAAATCTTCCAGTTTTCCGAGAAGTTGCTCAACCTCGCCATTAGAAACGTGGATCAGTACCAGATCCAGCGCTCGATCGACTCCCGTCGCTTCAATTTGTGCTAAGTTCGTTCCTTTACAGGCTTTCGCTATCTCTAAAACTGTTTTTCCAGAACCTTGAGGCACTTGTACAAATAGTTGGCGCATCGTCTTCACTCATCCGCTAATTCGATCGAGACCTTCTCTCCAGAGAAAGCAGCTTCAAAAAATCCAGGCAAACCCGGAAAACCTAGGCTGTTTAAGTTTAGACAAGCATTCTTCTAAGCGTGCTTGCGCTTCCTCACTGTCGAGATTAACCGGGAAATATCTGTTTAGAGATTATAATAACCAAAGCACAGGGGATTTAAGCCCCACCTTTAGGTGGATTGTTTTTAGGCAGGGGCTTAAATCCCCTGCCTAAAAACTTCGCACTCAAGCAGTCAACTGTCAACTGTTAAATAGCCTTTCTCAGGTTTCTGGAGGTACGGGTTGAGAATTGAGATTTGAGACTTCGCCGTGAGCGCCAGCGTCGAAGGATTTTAGATTTGGCGATGGGGAAATTCAGGAATTGTTAATTAATTAGACCTCTGCCATAATTCTTGTAGAGCTTACTCTTTATAGGCTTTGAGAGGATTCGTCTATTGGTGAATACTTCACTCTGTTGAGAAAAGCTATATGTCTATTTGTTACTGTAGCGCTTTTCACAAGCGGTGAAATATGTCCGTTTAGTTGAGAATTGACAGTTGACCTGGGACAGTTAAATGCGACCTCTACCTGAAAAAAAAGATGGGAGTAATGAATACTCTTGTTTTAATTTCCCCCTAAAAGGGAGAGGCTTTCAACCAATTTTTTGCGGTAATTGGTAAGAAAGCAAGAAAGCAAGAAAGCGATCGCTCGCACTTGACCAAACTTACACTCTTTTGTGCTCTAACAGACAATCTAGAGCGCCGCAGCTTAGCGCGGCAGGTGGCACAATAGCGAAGGCGGCAAAAATAGTCGATCGCACTATTGATTTTATTTTAAAACAGTGTTATAATGAGCCCTATATTTTTAACAAAAGAATTCGCTCTTCACATTTTCTCAACCCACCGCATTTAATCTAGAAAATATCTCACACTACAGAAAGCCAGTGTAATTTATGGTTGAAAAACACTCAGAAAATACAGCCAAAGACGATCCAAACAAGTACGACGCAGCTAAATATAACGAGCGGTCATTCTCAACCTTAATTCGAGCGATCCATCTTTCCCAAGGTTACTTTTCTTTCGTTTTAGTCAACTGCAACTCCCTGGAATTGCGGCAGCAAATAGTCGATCGCCTGCAAGTAACTTGTACCCATAAACCCCAGCAACTGCTGTTGCCAAAATCGGCGACAACTCTCTACACGACAATCGCAGCAGAAGTAGACAGCGAACAGCCTCCAGCTTTAATGATCCTCGGTTTGGAATCAGTGGAGTCGATCGATCGACTCCTCGTTTCCACCAACCTAGTATGCAGCGAATTCAGCAAAAAGTTTTCCTTTCCAGTCATCTTTTGGGTAACAGATGAACTTCTGAGAAAAATTATTCGCACCGCCCCAGATTTATACAATCGGATGACAACAATTAGATTCATCAGTCAGTTGACAGT
>PVWI01000407.1 GCA_003003725.1 filamentous cyanobacterium Phorm 6
CTACAGTACATTATCGCAGCAGCAGGCGACGAATTGCTAGCAGCTTTCGATGCCGTGGTGAGTCAATACCAGCAAGAAAGCGAAATCGAACAATTTCAAATCGACCTCAAACAGGTTGAACTTTATCAAGAAAGCTGTGCTGCTACCACGAAAGCAGAAGCTCAAGCAGCCGAGATCGATCGCGCACTTCGCGAGCTCAAAGAAACTCAAGCTCAACTCCTCCACAGCGAAAAAATGTCTTCCCTCGGAGCGTTAATGGCTAGTATCGTCCACGAAATTAATAACCCAGTTAGTTTTATTTACGGCAACTTGAGCCATGCCGAAATTTATACTAAAGACTTGCTGCACCTGCTGAAACTCTATCAAGAATACTGTCCGAATCCCAGTCCCGAAATTAAAGATCAAATCGAAGAGATGGATCTAGAATTTTTAGTTGAAGACTTGCCCAAAGTTATGTCTTCCATGCAAATGGGTTCAGTTCGCATTCGCGAAATTGTCAAATCTATGGGCAGCTTTTCGCGAACAGACAACAGTAACATGACGCTGTGCGATTTGCACGATAGCATTGACAGCACCATCTTAATTTTGCGAAATCGTCTCAATTCTAAAACCGACCGTCGCGACATTCAAATAGTTAAAGATTATGGAAAATTGCCTGCTGTAGAGTGTTATGCCGGACAGCTAAATCAAGTATTTATGAATCTAATTAGCAACGCGATCGATGCTTTAGAAGAGGCAGCACAAAATCAGCCCAATGCTGCGCTAAAAATTTCCATCTGTACAGAAGTAGCTGGGTGCGATCGCGTGAGAGTGCGGATTGCTGACACGGGAGCGGGAATGGAAGCAGAGGTAAAAAAACGAATGTTCGAGCAGTTTTTCACCACCAAGGCGATCGGTAAAGGTACCGGTTTAGGATTGTCTATTGTCTACAAAATCTTAGTAGAAAATCACCGAGGAACGCTCAGGTGCGAGTCTGAACCGGGGAAGGGAACCGAGTTTATCATTGAATTGCCGATGCAGCAAACTTAGACAATTTATCAGAACCCAAATGTATCTATGTTAATTGTTGTGGCACGGGCGTCCGGCCTGTGTTAATTGTGGTTAAAATTCACACATTTATTACTCTAATTCTAGCTTCAAAGTTGGCAACAGCTTTTCTAAATTTTTCAGAGATTTCTGTTGCCAGGGAACATCATTTGAACCCAATACCAAAAGTTGAATCGTTTTCTTTTTCCGCACGGTAATCACAAACTTAGACAACATACTGATACCAGAACTATTAACGAATTCTAATTTTTTTAGGTTTAAGGTAATAGTAGGCGGTTCGGGATTGGCGACTTCATTTAACAATTCAACTATTGGTGCATACTCTGCTGGCCCGCCCAGGCTGAGTTCGCCGATGAAGCTGACTGTCACCGATTCTCGATCGTACTGAATGCTATAATCTTCACCTTTAATTTCTTGAATACCCATTATTTTTTGGTTTCCTGACTGAAATATTGCGATCGCACAAAAGAGTAAATATTGAGATGGTTCAGACTAAACAGTAATTTGAACCACAGTCGTAACTGCGATCGTATCGGGACTGCCTAGCCTTGGCTCGAATTTCCAACCTATCTTAGCTGAATAGTCATTAATCATCGTCAGCAATCCCAATCCCGATGTTTCGCTTTCAGATTCAGCATTCTTTTCAATCTGCTGCAAATAAAGTTCACTTGGATCGGAATCAAGCATTATTTTAATAAACTCCTGGAACTTATTCGCCCCTTCTTGACTGACATTATTACTAGCAAAAATTACCGCCGTCACCTCTATTTCACAATAAAATGTATGCCAAATTTTACCTTATAATTGGCATCATCCTGATTAAATTTTATCGCATTTTCTAACAGTTCGTTGGCGACATAGCTCACATATCCCTTGCTTTGTTTAATCCGTTTCTCGGTGCTAGTATCGGTAGCATCCAGCGGTAGAAAGCTGGACAAATAATCGGCTACAAAATGAGCAGACAGCAGGTTATTGCGCCAGCGCTGCTTGATGGGGCGAGAACTCGGCGTAAAAGTAAGTTCTAGCGAGTCGTGTTCGGGAGGAAATTCGTCGATGAAGTCTCCAAATATTTGTGTCACTGTTTTTAAGCTGCCTTATGTCAGTCGATTTTAGATTTTAGATTTACTCAACAGATCAATCTAGGAGCTTGAACTTTGTAGATATTTCGCGGCCCAACCCCAGATGTAGCAGAGAAACCGAGTTTAAGAGTGGTTGAGGCTTAATTCTGCGAGATGTCGCCCTGTTGCTTTAATACTACCAAAGTAATATCATCAAACACCTTTTGCTGTCCAATAAATTGCCGGAGGTCATTAATTGCAGCTTGCTTGATTTCTTCGGCGCTGTTGTGCCAGTTAATTGAAATTACTTTACAGAGTCTTTCGAGTCCATAGAATTGTCTATTGATGTTTCGGGCTTCCGTGATACCATCAGTGTACAGCACCACCCCGTCTCCCGGCTCTAACTCTACTAAAAAATGGCTGATCAAATCGGCAATCTCTTCATCTAAGCCGATGGGAAATCCTAAATCCATCATGTTAATGCGTTCAATTTGACCGTCTTTTCTGACCACGAGAGTTTCCTCATGCTGGCCACTAATACTAATTATGCCGTCTGCGTAGTTGAGGAGAGCTAGCGTTAAGTTTTTGTCCGAATTCATGCGCTGAATATTTTTGTATAAGGTGCGGTTGAGAGTATCCAAAAAGCGCACCGGATCGGATTCTGGCATTTCCTGAAGAGTGCGGACGGCAGTTTGAGTCATCACCATCAAAATACCACTTTCTAGTCCGTGTCCGGTGACATCGCCGATCGCAATAGTCACAACGCCATCAGTATAAAGTACATCGTAATAATCTCCACCAACTTCATCGGCGGGTTCCATGAATCCGGCAATGTCTAAATCTGTGATTGCTGCGAGTTCAGCAGGTTTGGGCAGAATCAACTGCTGCATTTGTCTGATCGTATCGAGTTCGGAACTCATGCGCAGGTTTTCCGCTTGCAGTCGCTGGTTGAGAGCAGCAATTTGTTGATTAGCTGTGCCAAGTTCCGAGGTGCGTTCTGTAACTTTATCTTCGAGAGTTTCAAAGGATTCTTCTAGTTGTCTCGCCATACTGTTGAAGGAATTAGCTAAGACCTGAACTTCAAAAACTCTACTAGAATCAATGTTCTGCTTGAGGGCGCCACCTGCAAGATTTTCGGAAGCTTTAGCAATTTCCAAAATCCGGCGAGAAATCTTGCTAGCGGTGACAAAACCGACTCCAACGGAGGCAATTAGAGCTGCAATACAGAGCAAGATGGTGTTGCGAGTGTTAGCATAAATTTGCGTCATAAAGTCGGCTTCGGGAACCACAACTACAATCAGCCAGTTGAGACCGTACTTGTCAGTTAGGGGAGAAACTTGGAGAAATTGCCGCTGACCGTTGAGCTGAAAATTAAGTTGAGCAGTTTGTTTAATATTTTCTAAGCGTTGGAAGCGATCGAGTAAATAAACCACACTTTTTCTCATCAGCGGGTTGCTATCATCCTGTGCTTTGAGCCGCTTTTGGTCTTGGCCTTTTCCCAGGGACAGAGCCTGATTTTTTACGGAACTAGCGATTAATTTCCCGTCCGGCTCAATGATAAATGCTTGACCGGATTTACCGATACTTAAGGTTTGTAGGAAACCGCGAATTTGATCTAGCCCCATCCTGCAAGTCAGCACGCCAATCAGTTTGCCTTCAGCGTCATAATAGGGTTGACTGGCATTAATTTGCAGCGTACCGTAGGCCAAATTAATGTAAACATCGCTCCAAGCAGCCTGTTTTTTCTCGACAACAACGGTGTAAAAGGGGCGGATACGAGCGTCATAATTGGGCTGAGACCTCTCAATTTTGGTCGGATTTCCATCAGCGTCAAGGTTGTAGTAAATTAAGTCGCCACCTCCGGGAGTCAGTTGCTGGGCAAGCTGAGGTTGCTCAGATACATCGAGTCGGTTCACCCAACCCATTCGCAGGTACTCACCTTTTTCGTTGGCAATTCCCGCGTGACCGATCGAACTAAACCGTAAAAGTTGGTTCCACAGATAAGGTCTAGATCGCTCCAAATCGTCGAAATCCAACAGGCCCAGAGGTACAGCATCATGATTGAGTTGATTGACTAACGGCGGAGTTTCGATGTAGTTTTGGACTCGCTCGTAAACTCTAGCACTGATGGAGTGCTGTAACTGACTGGCAAGATCGTTGACTGTCTGCTCTCCGTTTCTGTAAGAGAGATAAGTAATTAGACAGAATTAATTACACAAATACATAGTAGAATGATATGACAGGCAAAATCATGAGTTAATTACAAT
>PVWI01000408.1 GCA_003003725.1 filamentous cyanobacterium Phorm 6
TAACGATTGCTTGGCTAAACCGATTCACCCTCAGCAATTGCTAGACAAAATTATTTCTTTAATGGTGGGAATTGGTAATGGATAGTTCGATTTTAGATTTTAGATTTTAGATTATGGAATGATATTATGTCTGGTCGATTACCGCAACAAAAACGGTTCGTAGTGCGGACTTTAGTCCGCTCTCCGGCTGCGGACTGAAGTCCGCACTACGAACCAAATTTTATCGTTTTCAATCGAACGGACATGATATGACTCATTAGACAAGATAGCCTTCATTTGCTCTGTCTTCTGAAAATTATCTGCGTTGATCTGCGTCAATCTGCCTGACATCTGCGGTTGACCGTCTCTATCAAAAAATTATGAAATAAGTCTATGGGATATGGGTTTCGATCTCGTCTAAAATTACATTATTTTTTGAAATTGGTATAATTTTAAATTCCCCATGCCCCATGCCCCAATTACCCATGATTAATTGTCAAATTCCTACAGGATTAATTGTTTCTTGTCAAGCACCTGCTGATTCGCCGCTGCACGATCCGATCGTGATTGCGGCAATGGCTCGCGCCGCTGTCAATCGAGGGGCTGCTGCGGTGCGAATTGACACTCCGGCTCACGTTGCGGCGGTGCGAAAACAAATATCCGCTCCCATAATTGGGATCTGGAAGCAGCAATTGCCGGGATGCGAGATTTACATTACTCCTCGGTTTGCAGACGCGCGGGCGATCGCCCTTGCAGGAGCTGATATCATCGCCATTGACGCAACTTTGCGAAACCGTCCTCCTGGCGAAGACCTAAAGACGTTAATCGATCGCATTCACAGCGAATTAGGGAAATTAGTCATGGCCGATGTAGATACCATAGAAGCTGCTCACGCGGCGGCCCAAGCTGGTGCAGATACTGTCGGTACTACTCTTTTTGGCTACACTCCCCACACGGAAAGTTTCTCGCCGCCCGGATTTGATTTGCTGGCCCAAATGGTAGAAAAGCTTAAGGTTCCCATTATCTGCGAAGGCGGAATCGCGGGGCCAGAAATGGCAAAAAAAGCATTAAACTTAGGAGCAGCGGCTGTAGTTGTCGGCGCAGATATTACTGGAATTGATATTAAGGTGACAGCCTATAAGTCCGCGATTGGGAAGTAAGAAGGCAGAAGGCAGAAAGTAGGAGAAATATTTGGCTGGGGATTTAAATCGCTTCTCGGCTGAATTTTCATAAAAAATTCATATTTAAAATCTAGATTAATTGAACTATCCGGCTGATTTGTCTGCCAATCGGCAAAATTTATCTATGTCACTAAACAGTGACAATTTATAGTGGTTCTCAGAAAGATGAAGTATTGACCAATCAATCCCTCAATCCCTCAATCCCCCAATCTAAAATCTAAAATCTAAAATCTAAAATCTAAAATCTCAACTTGTACCTCATTTTTTTGAGAAAGGCTATATAATGGCTGCATCCTCCGCTAAATAATCCGGATGGGAATCAGATATGCCTGTTAATTGCATAAAAGAGCAGATTAATTAATATGGCTAGCGATTTTTCTTTTAACTCTAAAGTCCGATTAAACAAAAATACCTCGGACAATCCTGCACAGCAACGCAGTCGATCGCTCCAAGCTATGATTTTTATGCTGGTAGTCACTACCTTAGTGGCTATGCCGATGTTTCGTTTAGCCGAATTACAACTGGTACAAGGGGCATACAACCGACAACGGGCGGAAAACAACCGCATTCGCCCTGTATCAGTCGCCGCGACTCGCGGTCAAATTTTAGACCGCAATGGCAAAATTTTTGCGGCTAGCCGCGTATCTCGATCGCTCTATGCGTGGCCAAAAGAGCGATCGACCAAGGAGTGGCAAGAAGTCGCCACTACACTGAGTCCGATCGTCAAAGTTCCCGCAGCCGAAATTATCAAAAAAATTGATAAAGCAGGCTACAAATCAGCGCTACCAGTCCGAATTAGCAAGGATATTGATGTCGGTACTTTCGTCGCTTTGGGAGAACAAAGTAATGCTTTGCGGGGAGTTGAAATTCGTGTAGAATCGAGCCGAGACAATCCCAACCAGCAATTAGCAGCTCACCTTTTGGGATACGTCGGTGAAGCTACTTTAGACGAATTAAAAGCTAATCCTGCATATCCGATGGGCATGATCGTCGGTCAAATGGGAGTTGAAAAGTTAGCCAATCCAACTTTAGAAGGCGTTTGGGGAAACCGTTTAATCGAGGTGAATGCTAAGGGCGAGGAAATTCAAGATTTAGGCGTAAAAGATCCGATTCCCGGCAAACCTGTGCAGCTAACTTTAGATTTAGATATGCAGAAAACTGCGGAAAAAGCTTTGGGAAATCGCCTCGGTGCCGTTGTGGCGATCGATGTCAAAACCGGAGCGCTTTTAACAATGGGTAGTTGGCCGACATTTGACCCCAATATTTTCACCCGCAAGGTGACGCAAAAAGAATGGGATCGACTCCAAGGGCCAGACAAACCATTTTTAAATCGAGCAGTTCAAGGTTATCCAGTCGGCAGCACTTTTAAAATTGTCACTTCTGTAGCCGGGATGGAATCGGGCAAGTTTTCTCCTGACTCGACTTTGCCCACTTCTTCTTCAATTACGATCGGCGGAATCACCTTTAACGAACACAGTGGCGGTTACGGTACGATCGGCTTCCGCGACGCTTTAGCCTACAGCAGTAATACGTTTTTCTATCAAGTAGGTATGACTGCCGGCCCGGAAGAAATGGCGAAAGCGGCTAAAAAAATGGGCATTGGCGGTACGATTAACTTAAAACTTTTGGGGTTAGATGCCGCCAATCACGGTCAAGTTCCCATACCATCAGAGAAACAAAAAATGTATGGGGAAGATTGGTACGTCGGTGATACAGTCACAATGGCGATCGGTCAAGGCTTGGTACTTTGTACTCCCCTAGAATTGGCTGTGATGGTGTCAACTGTTGCTAATGGCAGTTATCGAGTTCAGCCGCACTTATTGGCTTCTCAAACCAACACTCCTATTACCAAAAAAGTTCCCACAGGTATTAAGCCTGCAACTTTGAATGTAGTTCGCCAAGGATTGATTGACGTGGTACAAAAAGGTACCGGCAAACGCTTGAATGATGGTACTATTCCTTTGAGCGGTGGTAAAACTGGGACGGTGGAAATGCCCGGTCATCCTGACAATTCCATGTATGTGGGTTTTGCTCCGGCTGACAAACCGGAAGTGGCGATCGCCGTTATCGTTGAAGGTGGCGGATTTGGCTCTGTATCTGCCGCACCAATTGCTCAGGAAGTATTGCGAACCTATTTTCAAAAGCAAGGTTTTAAACCTACGAATAAGCCTTTCTAGTCATGAGTTAATTGTTGACTGTTGACTGTTCATATTTTGTTAATTAGGGTGCGCACTGCTCACCTTAGTGCTGTAATACCAATTTCATAAAGTAGCGCTAGATATTACCCCCCCAGCCCCCCGCGAGTTCGGGGGGGCTAAGACTTCATCTATAGCACATCTTTAGAAAATTGCTATCAGTGCGCTCAAAAGTTTTCCCCTACCAATCGTCTCACTTCCAAGGTCGATAAATTCATCATTTGCGCCACCTGTTCCAGATTCATTCCAGAATTTAATAGTTGAGTTAAGAGCGATCGCAATGTTGACTCCGCTGCCAGTCGTCCCAGATTTTCTTCCTTGTGAGTCTTCAAAAACTCACCAGTTTCGGGAACTCTAAACCTCAATTCTCCTGAAATTATATGCAATTCCAGTCCCAGCACCTCACTGAACAACCACAGCGTATCGAAAGCGATATTGTTAGCTGGAATCGGCTCGTACTGATTGTTTACCAAACGTACTCCCTGCAAAATCGGATTCAGATAATCTCCCGAAGGATCATATTGAAAATATTCCCTCACTCCCAAAGCCAGATAAATTTCCGGTTTAGTTTCTTGGTCTTTCGTCTGAGTTGTTTCCGAAGTTATTTCTAACACAAAGTCGGGAGTAATTCCCCCTTATTCCCAAACTTTATAATTATCCCTTTTGCGTTTGGCCACTCCAAACACCACATAAAAATCTGGGGCAACAACCGCCTGGTTGTTCCCTTCTTCATAGTAGATAAAAGAATTAGCTGACACGTAAACATCAGAACTTGAAAGTAAAGGTTGGCAGCTTCTACGCTGTAAATCATGTAATCGCGCGTGATGTCGCTTTCAGCCATCGGCTCTCCGTCGCTGCTGGGATATTTAATTTCTGTTTGTTCGACTTGAGTTAAAATTGTCATTTTTCAATTTACCTCAAAGTTAATTAATTTAATTTCCGGCAAATCAGCTTTTTAAGGTTCGTAGTGAGGACTTCAGTCCTCTCTCATTTGATGAGGACTG
>PVWI01000409.1 GCA_003003725.1 filamentous cyanobacterium Phorm 6
TGCCCCTGTTGCTGTTCCCCCACCAGTCGTCCCGCAGGCGGCAAGAGTACAAATTTCAGGCAATGCCAGTACATTTGCTCAAGTTAACGATTTTATGCTGCTAATCGAGCGCTCTCCTTTCTTCCTCAACAGCAATACCAGATTAATAGCGGCTACATTAAAAGACGCCACACCATTCCGAGTCCGCAACCAAGGCGCATCAGCAGAAGTTCCCAAACCTCGGCCGGTGGTGGACTATAAGATTGAAACAACGCTCAGCCCAACTGGGGCTTCCCAGTTGCTCTCCGAGCTGCGTAGCAAGCAAGCCGACGGGCTAGCAATACGGATAGAAACGCTTCAAGAAAAAGGAGTGCTAGAACCACAACAAGCAGAGGTGAAAAAACCATGACAGCAGCAAATGAGTTTATTCCCAGTGGGGGACAAGCAGAAGAGCCAGGGACTGAAATATTCGGCATTAAGCTGACACCCCAAGTCCTAGCCATTGGCGTCGCGGTTCTTGGCCTTGGAATTGCAGGCTACGTGGGCTCTCAGTTCGTGTTGCCAGAATACCAAAAAGCCAGCGAAATCAAGCAAAAAATTACTGAAAGCAAGCAAACACAAATTCAACTGCAAGCTCAAATTCAAAAAAAGGCAGAAGCAGAAGCAAAGCAAGAAGAAGCAAAACAGCGACGGGCGAATGTGACGGCAATGTTTGCCAGCGACGCAGGCGCTACCACGCTACTGCTTGACATGAACCAATTGGTTAATAGAATCAACGCTGGCGTTTCAGGAGACGAACTCAAGGCTAAACTTCTCAAATTTGAGCCGGCTGTCCCCGTACCAGGAGCGGCACCCGTGCCGGGAGCTCCAGACCCAGATATTCTGGCGGATACCTCCTTTGGTCCATCCTTGGTTGGCAAGCTCAGACGCAAAAAATATAAGGTAGAGTTTGAAGGCAATTTCGCTCAAACCCGCAATTTTATGCGTAACTTGGAGTTGATGCAGTCGCTGTTGGTAGTGAGAAATTTAAAATCTGAATTGCTCGCATCAACTCAGCCACCGGAAGTCGATTTTTTGAAAGGAAAAATAGTCCCTGTGGAGCAGCCACCAACTAAAATCAAAACGGCTTTTGATTTATACGCGCTGCTGCCGTTAAAGGAAGTAGAAAAACCGCCAACTCCGGCTCCGAGTCCTTCTGGTTCGGCAATTCCAGCTCCTAGCCCTACTGCTAAATAGCCGGATTATTGCCGACATTAGCGATTGTTTGAAAGTTGCTTTTTCAGCAGAAGGGAGAATGTAGGAGCAAAATAAATTATGAATGCCATAACAAACCTATGGCAATCTAAAATTAGGATTTTTGCCGAATTTATTGTAACTTCTCCCTTCCAACATAGACTCGAATCGAGAAGACATATAGCCTTTCGAGCTCTCATATGAGGTACTATCCGGCATAGGCCAAACAGGGCATAGGCCAAACAGGGCATAGGGCAAACAGGGCATAGGCCAAACAGGGCATAGGCCAAACAGGGCATAGGGCAAGGGCATAGGAAGGAACTCTATACCTCAATTACTTGAGAACTCCTATAGGAGTTCTCAAGTAATTGAGGTATCCACGATCGCACTTGGCAATTCCTTTCTACGAAAAGAAACTACAAGTGCATCGATGCCATGTTTCGCCTGTTTGCCCAATACTTCGACGGAGTTTATCCTGAGCGTAGTCGTTGGGCTCAGCACAAGTGCCCAATGCCCATAAATAACAAAGTTTAAGTGAGGAGAGAACGTGAAACAGGATCTACATCTACGGCTATGTGGAGGACTCTTGGGCAGCATGGCGATCGCATTGATCGCTCAAGCGCCAGTCTCAGCAGCTCCCACTCAAGTCACAGGAGTGCAGGTAAGTCAAGCCAATAATGGCGTAAATATTGTGCTGGCGACCCAAAAGGGCGATCGACCGCAAGTGATCGCCATCAATATCGGCAATACTTACCAAGCCACAATTATCAACACCCAGCTCCGCTTGCCCCAAGGCAACGGCTTCCGGCAAGATAACCCCGCTCCAGGCATTTCATCAGTACAAGTCACCCAAGTAGACGCCAACAGCATCCGCGTTGTAGTGGCGGGCACCAACGGAGTACCCAACGGACAAATTGTTCCGGGACAAGGCCAAAGCATCGTCCTGAGCGTTTCTGGACAGGGTGGGACTGTGCAGTCTAATGTGCAGTCGAACCAAGCCCAAATTGCCCAAGCTGCGCCCCCGCCGCCTCCGGGACTGCCGCTGAGCCAAACACAAAATGCTCCCCGGCCGGCTCCCCAAATCCGCACGCAAACCCCAGGCGTGATGCTGCCAAATCCCGAAGTTACTGTTACCAGGAACGATCGCGCGCCCCTCCCCAGCGAAATTCAATCTCAGACAAATCAGGCTCCGCCTTTCCAGTCGCGGGCCGTACCGCCACCCTTGGGAGATATTTCAGTATCTAACATCGCCCCAGCAGCGGGAAGTATTGAACTGAGTTCAGGAGAACGCATTCCCCGCTTGGTACTGCGGGATGCCCCAGTCAGAGACGTTTTAGCTCTGCTGGCGCGGGCTGCGGGACTGAATATCGCTTTTACAGGCGGTGGTGCGGCTCCGGGTCAACCGGGCCAAGCAGCGCCCGGTGTTCCGGGAGCGGCAGGTGCCGATGAAGGGCCGAAGATTTCCTTGGACATCGAAAATGAGTCGGTGCAAGATGTTTTTAATTACGTGCTGCGGATTAGCGGACTGCAAGCCAACCGCGTCGGGCGGACGATTTTTGTTGGGGCTAATTTACCACTGGACTCGCGCAATATTATCGTTCGGACTCTGCGACTCAATCAAGTTAGATCGACCGATGCAGCTAACTTTTTGAGCGCTCAAGGTGCCGAAACTCAACTGCCGATTACTCGGGTGACTATCCAAACCGTGGGCCAGGGAAATACGGCGCGGGATGTGGAAATTCGGGAACCGGACATTAAGGCGATCGGTGCCAAAGATGGCAGCGGGCCGCTCTTGCTGAGGGGACTGTCGGTGCTAGCGGATTCTCGACTCAATTCGATCACTTTGGTGGGCGACCCCCGCAAAGTTGATATTGCGGTAGCTTTCTTGACTCAGCTAGATTTACGTCGCCGTCAAGTGGCTGTCAACGTCAAGGTGATCGATATCAACTTGTCGGGAGACAATAGAAGTAGCAGCAGTTTCTCTTTCGGAGTTAATAACAATTTTTTTGTCAATGACAATGGGGCGGCAAGTCTCAATTTTGGTGGCTTGAGGCCGGCTAGCGGAGAGGATGTCAGGAATTCCAATCTAGCTAGTCCGCCGATCGTCAACAACCCCATCGGAAGCCCGAATAATCTTTTGTACGATCCGAGCGGCAGGCTAATTAATGTGCCGTTGACAGCTCCTGGTGGCGGTTTGTTCGTCCAGCCGACAGCCGGAATTACTAATGACCCGGCGCGAGTTGGGGTTAGGGATTACACGCCGTTTGCCAGGGACTTAACCACTGGAGCCCTAACCTCTATCGGAAGTGCGACCTTCAGCCTGTTCCCGCTGTTGCAATATCCGAGGAGGTTCTTGTCGGCGTTGCAGGCAACTATTATCAGCAACAATGCCAAAATCCTGACCGATCCGACTCTAGTGGTTCAAGAAGGAGAAACGGCGAATGTGAATATTACTGATGAGGTGATTACTAACATCACACAGCAAACGCAGAGCACCGGAAATACCAGTACCACCACAACGACGGCTGTCAAAGACAAGGCTGGTTTGCAGTTGGGGGTGGCGATCGACCGGGTTGACGATAATGGCTTTGTATCTCTGCGGGTCAACCCGATTATCAGGACACCAGGCGGCTCTCAAGACCTTTCGACTGGCCAGAACGTCAATACTATCAGGCTGCTGGGCGAGCGCTCTTTGCAATCGGGGCTGATTCGCCTGCGGGACGGTCAGACTTTGATCGTGTCGGGGATTATCCGCGACGAAGAACGGATTACAGCGAACAAGATTCCTATTTTGGGAGATTTGCCGATTATCGGTTCGCTGTTCAGGAGCACCAATAAGGCCAACCAGCGGGCGGAGTTGATTGTATTGCTGACGCCGCAGATTTTGGATGATAGCGATCGATCGAACTTTGGCTACCAAAACAACATCAGTCCCGACGCCCGCCAACTCTTGCAGCGGAATCAACCAGTTCAACCGAGGCAATAGTCAGTTGACGGTTGACGGTTGACGGTTGGCAGTTGGCAGTTGGCAGTCCGGCAGTCCGGCAGTCCGGCAGTCCGGCAGTCCGGCAGTCCGGCAGTCCGGCAGTCCGGCAGTCCGGCAGTCCGGCAGTCCGGCAGTCCGGCAGTCCGGCAGTCCGGCAG
>PVWI01000410.1 GCA_003003725.1 filamentous cyanobacterium Phorm 6
GGGCTGGTTGTAAGTCTTCCTTGACTAGGTTCCACAGGCTGCGAACTTCTTCGGTGTGGATACGATCGTCCTCAATCAAAGCTAACATTAACTGGCGTCGCAAAAACGCTCCTTCTTCTGATAGCAAGAATTGTAAACCTAGTTGTGCAGTGGGGAGTAGGTCGAAACTTCGATCGGACCTGGCGATCGCGATCATGTCCTCTAACCTGTTCCACTGAAATTTGCCATCTCTGAATAATACCTCAATCAGGCGACGCCGCAATGCCGGAGATTCTCCGTTCAACAAACGCCGTGCTACGTAAGGATACGCCACTTCGACTATTTTGAAATCGGGATTCAGCGTCAGGGCCAAACCTTCTTCTGTTACCAGAGACCGAATAATTAAGGCAAATTTCGCGGGGATTCGGAAAGGATAATCGTACATCAACCCCGAAAACTGGTCTGTAATCGTCTTGAAGTTAAAATCTGCCACCTTTTCGCCGACGATATCACCGAGGACAGATTCTAGCGCCGGGACGATCGGCATAATATCTGTATCTGGAGTCAAAAAGCCGAGTTTGACAAAATCCTTGGCTAACTGTAAATAATCTTTGTTGATTAAATGAACGACAGAATCAACCAAATTTTCTTTAGTTGCTTCTTCCATCTGATCCATCATCCCAAAATCAATATAAGCCATGCGGCCGTCCGCTAAGGCAAACAGATTTCCCGGATGGGGGTCAGCGTGAAAAAATCCGTGTTCTAACAACTGCCGCAAACCGCTGCGGACTCCGACTTCAATTAAAGTATCGGTATCCAAACCTGCGGCTTTAACACGTTCGATATCTGTCAGCTTGATACCGTCAATCCATTCGAGAGTCAGAACGCATTTTGCAGTATAGCGCCAGTAAATACTCGGAACTTTTACGGTTGGGTCATCGGCAAAATTTGTCGCAAATTTCTCCGCATTTCGCCCTTCATTGATATAATCAATTTCCTCAAATAGTTTAATACCGAATTCATCGACTATTAAACTGAGGTCGTGACCGAGATTCAGTGGCAGCAAGGGGCCAATCCATCCAGCAGCCCAGCGCATTAAGTAAAGGTCAAGGCTCAAGATTGGCAGCAAATTCGGTCGCTGAACTTTAACTGCTACTTCTTCTCCGGTCATTAGACGAGCTTTATACACTTGACCGAGACTGGCGGCGGCGACAGGTTCGGGTGATATCTCGCTGTACATTTCGCTAATTTTGCGATCGAGTTCAGCTTCAATAATCTTGAAAGCCAAGGCCGAGTCAAAGGGCGGCAATTGATCCTGAAGTTTAATCAGTTCTATGAGAAAGTCTTTGCGGATTAAGTCTGGTCTAGTAGAAAGCGCTTGACCGACTTTAATGAAAGTGGGGCCCAAGCGAGTGAGTATTTGTCGTAGGTGGGCGGCGCGTTCCGGCTGGTGTGCTGCGACTTCGTGCTGCCAACTGTCCCACAGCATCCCGATGACAAAGCCTCCGAAAGACCAAATAACGGTAATTGCTCGCCAAATTGCTTTCCAAGGACGGTTGCGGTAATATTGAGCGATCGCTTGTGGATCGTAGCGTCTAGCCTGAGTGAATTGATACTGAGGCACTCGTTTATTTTCCTCTTATTTTATGAAAATTGCAGGTTAAATTGAGAATTTGGAATTGGGCATTAGACATCCAGCATCGGGTATCGGGAATTGGAAGTCAAAAGTTAAAATCTTCTTCCCTCGAACCTCTTCCTTCTGGATTGACCCGCTTAAAAACGGGTAGAAACCCCGACTTAAGTGGTAGATAACCCCAAATTTTAGACCAAAGTTAAAGTTCCCAGATTCATCTATGGAATAAATCTAAAATCTAAAATCTAAAATCTAAAATCGACTGACCGATCGCAAATCTTAGGCGATCGGAAAATGCACCCGTTGCAGGCGGATTGCCAGCCTAAATTTGTTTCTTTTCATTAAATATAGTACACAAAAGTACAACTGATCGGTCAGAATACTTAATATATTTCCCTGACCGCTGCACCAGTACGGCACTGCAACCCTGCAATTCCTATGTCAGGAAAGCGTTTCTCTCTCCTGGGGCTCACACAAAAGCTACTAAATGCTATCCGCCCTGTGCCAAACAATCTTTCAGCCCATAAATCGCCCGCTCTTGTTGATCCCTGGTCAGTTCTGGGAACATCGGCAAAGACAAGACTTCGTAACAAACTTGCTCGGCCTGGGGTAACTCACCAGCAAGATAGCCCAAAGACTTATAAACAGGTTGTAGGTGCAAAGGAAACGGATAGTAAACCATCGAACCTACACCACATTCCTGCAACTTAGTCCGCACCGAGTCCCGGAAATTACCAGAGGGATTTGGGGCATCTTCTGGGCTCCTCAGCCGGATCGTGTATTGATTCCAAACTCCTTTTGCCAAGGGCAATTCTTTGGGGACGGCAACTCCGGGCACGCGGGACAGAAATTCCCCATAAAGTGCCGCTTTCTCGCGCCGCTGCGCGTTCCAACTGTCGAGATACCGCAATTTAATGCTGAGAATCACCGCTTGAAGAGCGTCTAAACGGCTGTTGTAGCCAATTTCTTCATAAAAGTACCTAGAAGACTGTCCGTGTTCTTTGAGCCTTCGCATGGCAGCAGCTAGGGCCGGATCGTTTGTGGTTGCCGCCCCGCCGTCGCCACAAGCGCCTAAATTTTTGGTGGGATAAAAGCTGAAACAGCCTACATGGCCGATGCTACCGACTTTTTGTGACTGCCATTCGGCGCCGACAGATTGGGCGCAATCTTCAATTACGGCTAAATTGTGCTTGTTGGCAATGTCCATTAACCGAGTCATATCCATCGGTTGGCCGAAGATATGGACGGGCATAATTGCTTTGGTTTTTTCGGTAATTGCGGCTTCGAGTCGATCGACATCCATGTTAAATGTCGCAGCATCAATATCGACAAACACCGGAGTTGCACCGACGGCGCTAATTGTTTCAGCCGAAGCAAAAAATGTAAAAGGAGTAGTAATCACTTCATCGCCGGGGCCAATTTTGAGCGCCCGCAAAGCCAAAATCAGAGCATCGGTGCCGGAGTTGCAACCAACGCAATCGGAAACGCCGATATAGTTGGCGAACTCTTCTTCAAAAGTTTTGACAGCGGGGCCACCGATGTAAGCACCAGAGGCTAGCACTTTTTGCACCGCTGCGGCCATCTCGTCGCCAATTTGGGCGTATTGACGGCTTAAGTCGAGGGGGGGAACATTATTCACTCTTAACACCACTAATTTCAACCATTATCAAAGCAAATTCTTGCAGCAAAACTGTTTCTAGGAAACGTTTATTGAAATATCTTATAGTTGGACGGGCAAACAATCACTTTACCCTTAAGGGAGCGCCTGTGTTAATTCTGCTAGATTTTACGGATTTGGGTTGGGCTTTGGGGATGGTGGCGATCGCGATCGGGCTTTCGGCGTGGCAGGGATTGGGGCTAGAGGGGTCGATCGCGATCGCGGCGGGGCGCACCCTCATCCAGTTAATCTTAGTCGGCTACGTGCTCGCAGTCATATTTGACCCCGAAGCCAAAAATCCTTGGCTGGTTTCAGCGGTGTTAGCAATCATGCTGACAACAGCTAGCGTAGTGGCCAGCAACCGCATCAGCAAAAAAATCAAGAACTTATTACCCTTAGTTTCCGGTGCAATTTTTATCAGTACAGCCTTGACTTTGGCCTATACAAATTTGCTGATTTTGCAACCTCAGCCTTGGTACGAACCGCAATACCTGATTCCTCTAGCGGGGATGATTTTGGGCAATGCGATGAATGCAGGTGCGATCGCGGGTGAAAGACTTGTCAGTACAGTTAATAGCAGCCAGTTAGAAATAGAAACTCATTTGAGTTTGGGTTCAACCCCACAACAAGCTGTAAAGCAATATCGAAAAGATGCAATTAAAGCTGGATTAATCCCGATATTAAATACAATGACAGTCGTCGGAATCGTGACTTTGCCCGGTATGATGACAGGTCAAATGCTTAGCGGTGTCAGTCCTCTGGATGCGGCATCTTATCAAATTTTAATTATGTTTGTGTTAGCGCTGGCAACTTTAATCGCAACTCTGCTATTGACTGAGGGATTGTGCCGCAGGTTTTTCAATCAAGATGCACAGTTGATCAAATGGTAATTGGGAATTGGGAATTGGGCATTGGGCATTGGGAATTGGGGAATTGGGAATTGGGCATGGGGAATTGGGAATTGGGCATGGGGAATTGGGCATGGGGAATTGGGCATGGGGAATGAGGAGACGGCAGTGCCGTTTCCCTACTACTGTCTCTTATACACATCT
>PVWI01000411.1:0-344 GCA_003003725.1 filamentous cyanobacterium Phorm 6
CCCCTGGATCGAAAGTCAACTCCACATTTAATTGCGAATTGAGATGTTTTTCGCTATGTTTGTGTCCGTTTGTTGCCACATCGTCTAATCGTTTTCTTCGCAGCAGCGCGCTAAACCCGTCTGATATGACTGCTGCAAACTTTTCGGAGGAGTTTTCCCTACTTTCAGGATTTGCGATCGCATCGTCGGCGAGCCAAATCGCCCCAGGGAGTTCAGCCATTTGCTGTAACAACTGGTAAGCAGCCTCAAAGGTTGCGATCGGCAAAGTCCGATTTAAGGTTTTTGGTTTCAATCTAGGTATTTTCCCGGTTGTTTGCAAGAACAAAATTTGAATGCCCCTGTTT
>PVWI01000411.1:354-4332 GCA_003003725.1 filamentous cyanobacterium Phorm 6
GAACCCGGGGCGCTGCGGGGGCGAGCTCTCCAAGAAACTTGAGATGAAAGTAGTCACCAGGCAAGCTGTCAGTCGATTTTAGATTTTAGATTTTAGATTTTAGATTTTAGAATTGACTTGCAGTATTGAATCTGGGAGCTTGAACTTTGGTCTAAAATTCTGGGTTCTCCACTTCTGGCGTCGGGGCTTGTACCTATTTTTGGGCTGGTCATCAGGCTCAGGAGCCAGAGAGCTGATTTCTCCCTATAGTTGTTATCACTTTAAACTATCTTAATCCAGTATAATATCAATATATAATTTGTTAACTTCTACTTAACACTATTCGGGTAAATGAGCAATCAAACTCAACTCACCCCCGATTTTACGATCGGACATCTGCCCTATCACCAATTCCAAGTGAGTGCTGCAACTCCAGCACAGGTAGTGGCTGACAAATTCGAGCAAGAACCAGACCTGCCTGGAGTCATTATCACTCACGAATCACAGGTGTTGGGCATGATTTCTCGCGTCAAATTTCGAGAGCAAATGAGTCTTCCCGATCGCGTAGAACTGTACGGCCAGCACCCGATTCGAGCGCTGTTAGATTCTATTAGAATTCCGCCTTTGCTGATGGAGGAAAACTGGAAAGTTGAGGATGCCGTGCAAGCGTCTCTCAACAGGCATAAAGACTTGATTTATGAACCAATTATTGTGATAATGGAAAACCAGACGCTCCGCCTTTTGGACGTTCAAACTCTGGTAATTTCCCAGTCTAAAATTTTAGGGCAAGCTCACAAACTCATTCATAAATACCGAGTAGAAAGACAAAAATATCAGGCGCTCATCAAACAAGAAAAGGCAAAAGTTGACGAATGCAACGAACTTTTGAAATCCCAACAGCGTCAAGCTAAAAAATCGCATAATACTCCTAGTCCCCAGGAAGTGGTACTGGTAAGACAAGCTGAAGAAATTGCTCAGATGAATCAGCGATTTGTGAAGATTGCGAAGCTGATTTCGTCGGAAGGTCGCCAAGCATTTCAAGCTACTTTTCAAGGTGCTAATTCTATTTGTAACAATACAGATAAAATTTTGGGCGTTGGCAAAGCAATCGCTAATGATTTAGAAACGGTTAACCGCACTTCTCGAACCATCCGAGAGGCGATCGAACAAGTGAGACATTTAGCAGTACAGGTGGCTGTAGTTACCAATCAAATGGGAAATCAGCCGACGGGGCTGAGCCAAGTGAGCCTAGAAATTGGCAGACTGGCAAGTAAAACTTTTGAATTGGGGACTCAAATGGAGCAAATAGGTAGCCGGTTTAAACTTCGGGTTCACGAACTCAGTGAGGCTGCAAGAGCGGGTGCTAATGTGGCTAGATCCGTGACTATCAAGATCGATCGCGCGGAAATGGCTTTGTTAGAGTTGGAGGAATTAATCGCGGAGAAAGATTTCCATGCACTTCCACCGACGATCCCAGAACCTTTGGGAGTCAGAAAAAGAGTCACCGCTGATTCTTTAGTTAAGGAGATAGAACACGCTGAAGTAGGGGTTTCTGAGTTGGAAGATATCGTGAAGCAGCAAGATTCATCGCAATATCTGATCCAAAAAATTCAGCAGGCGCTGAAGTCCAAAAAGCCATGAAATCCCAGCGTTCATCTGAGTAAATATTTAGACATCGGAAAAAAATAAAAATCTGATTTCTAAATCTAAATATTTAAAAAATAGTATTTGTTTAAGTGAGTGAGGATGGCAAAGTTTTAAATAAGAGTTTAACAATGCTATTTAACAAGATATGATTCAAAAATCGCAAAAATAGCTTAAATTACAGGTGACGCTTATGAAAATTTTACTGGTAGAAGATGACACAATTACAATTAATTTGCTGACTAGAGCGCTGAACTCTCACAATTATAATGTGAATACGGCAGCAGACGGTGAAACAGCTTTGCAGTTGGCGCAGGCCTACGATTATGACTTGATTGTTTTGGATGTGCTGATTCCTAAACTAGACGGCATTAGTTTGTGTCGGGAATTGCGATCGTCCGGCTGCCATAAGCCAATTTTATTGCTGACAGCGCTAGACAGCAGGAGCAATCTAGTCGAAGGTTTAGAAGCAGGTGCAGACGATTATATGGTCAAACCCTTTAATATCGAAGAATTAATTGCTCGAATTCGGGCTTTGCTGCGCCGGGGCAAGGCAAGTTTGTCGAGTACAATTTTGAGCTGGGAACAACTGCAAGTCAACCCGGATACTGCGGAAGTAATTTATGGCGAAAAAGTGATTCACTTGACTCCTAAAGAGTACAATTTGCTGGAACTTTTCATGAGAAATCCCCGGCGCATTTTTAGTCGTAGCGCTATGCTCGATCGCATTTGGTCTGCCGGCGAATTTCCTCAAGAAGAAGCCGTTACCGCTCATATCAAGGGGCTGCGGCACAAGCTGAAAGCAGCCGGGATGTCTGTAGATTTAGTCGAAACTGTGTACGGATTGGGCTATCGGCTCAAAAGTCTGCCGGAGGATATTGATCACCAAAAAATTGTCAGGGAAACGGTACAAACTGCTAAAAGTCAAGAGACTTTATCTGCTCAATCCAGCGGGCAGAGCCTGGAATTAAATAATGACGATCGCCGCCTCAAAGTCCTGAGTGTGGTTGCGGAAATTAGGGGCAAGTTAATAACTAATTTTATCGAAAAGGTGGTGATATTCGATCGCGCGATCGCCCAACTGAAAACCGGAACCTTGGACAACGAGCTGCGGCAGGAAGCCCAGGCGGAAGCTCATAAATTAGTCGGTTCTTTGGGAACTTTGGGGATGCCGAAAGGTTCGGTAGTTGCGCGCAAGATCGAAGATTTGTTCAAGGGTGAAAACATCTTGAAACCGGGGACTGCTGAGCAGATTGAGGGATTTCTGCATTTGCTCAAACAGATATTCGATCGCCCGCCGGAACCGGAAACCGAGCCGGTTGCTCAGGTTGCCGAAAAGCGCCGCATCTTGATCGTGGATGATGATAGTCTTCAGAGCGATCGACTAAAAATAGCAGCCTCCGGTTCCGGCTTCGAGATAGAAGTAGCCAACTCTCCCGAAGCGGCAAGAAGTGCGATTTCTCAACAGCCTCCAGACGCGATTTTGCTGGATTTGACGTTTTCCAGAGTTCAGGAAAATGGACTTACTCTGCTCGCCGAAATCCGCACTGAAAAACCAGATATTCCGGTGATGGTTTTTAGCGGACACAATCAATTGAGCGATCGAATTGAAGTTGCTCGTTTGGGAGCTTCTGGCTTTTTACACAAATCTATTTCCCCAGCAGATATACTCAAAGCAATCGCCCAACTTCTCGACCAAACCGGTGCTGCGGAAGCCAAAGTTATGGTGGTAGATGATGACGTGCATCTATTGGCTGCACTGACAATGATTCTACAACCTTGGGGATTGCAAGTAACAACATTGGATGAACCCGAAAAGTTCTGGGAGGTACTGGAAACCACTTGTCCCGATTTGCTAATTTTAGATGTGGAGATGCCCGGTTACAGCGGGATCGAGCTGTGTTTGGCGGTGCGGAACGATTTACGCTGGAGCAAGCTTCCTGTGCTATTTTTGACGGCTCATTCTGAGTCGGAAATAGTGCGCCAAATGTTTGTCGCGGGTGCTGATGACTATGTGAATAAGCCGATCGTGGAACCTGAATTAATTGCTCGCATCCTGAATCGTTTGGAGCGGACTCAACTCCGGCACAAACTGGCTCAGACGCAGCGTTAACAGTTGACAGTTGACAGTTGACTTCGGAGTGCGAAGTTTTTAGGCAGGGGATTTAGGGCGGATCAAAGTCCCCCTTGCTTTCGGGGGATGCGAGGGGGATATGGCCTCGACGGTAAACGAGAGATACAAAGGTTTTCAGGGGATTATTGACCAAGAATTTCTTGATGGTACAAGCCCCCGGATTTATCCGTGGAATCAATCCAAAATCTCAAATCTAAAATCCTCAAGCCCCCGCATTTATC
>PVWI01000100.1 GCA_003003725.1 filamentous cyanobacterium Phorm 6
GGGTGATAGTGAACCATCAAACTTTCGCCGCTGGAGTTAGACAGTACAGTTTGGGTAGGAGATTGGAAAAAATTCGACGCCGATTCGCGATCGAGCCGAATCGGCTGGATTTTTATTTCCCCTATTTTTCTAATTGTTTTGGTCAGGGTCACGTTCAATTGCACTACCAGATTTGAGACTCTGACGCCTAGATTATTGCCGTTTTGGGGTTGAATCATCTTGATCAGAGTCATGAGATTTTTCTGAGTAAATGCCGCGTCGCTAAAGGGAATAATGGCAACAAAAGCTGTGGAAAATAGTTGCTCGTCTTGGTCTATTCTAAACGAGATGATTGTGCGGCGCGAATTAACTTCTATGCTGGGAGGATGGCTCAAACCTGAGTATTGATTGGCAATTTGGCGGTAGGTAGCCGCGAGGACAAAGTTAGCGTCGGGGTCGAGGGGTCGATCGACAATAATTTGCACTGTCGGCGGTGTAGCATTAAAAAACCGTTGAGATTCTTCTGGCGTAAACCGCTGAATCTGACTGCGATCGCCATTAGGGCTCATATCGACCCAATCGCAGGTAATATCATCCGCTTTCAGGTCAAACCTGGAAACCGCGTAAATTTTTGCCCCCGTCAGCGCCGCCCCCGTCAAATCAGCGCCTACCCAATCAGCGTGAATCAAATTCGCTTGAGTCAAATCCGCGTGTACCAGAGTAGCGTTCAACAAATTGACATTGCTCAAATTTGCCCCGTACAAGTTGGCCCCGCTCAATCTCGCTTCATCGAGGTCAGCACCCGTCAGGTTCGCCCCACTGAGGTCAGCCCACCGGAGATTAGCACCTCGCAAGTCAGCGCCACTGAGGTTGGCCTGAGACAGATTAGCTTGTCTGAGTTCGGCATTGCAGAGGTTTACGCCTCGCAAGTCTGCCCTGCTGAGGTCGGCTCTGTGCAAGTTAGCTCGTTCCAAGTTAGCCGCTGTCAAGGAAGCTCCTCTGAGATGAGCCCCGCTGAGGTCGGCTTGCTCTAGATTGGCTTCTCGGAGCGTTGCTTCTCTCAAATCTGCTTCGCTGAGGTTTGCACCGCTCAAGTTAGCACCGCTGAGGTCGGCTCGGATCAGTTCGGCTCTGATCATTGTGGCTTCCACGAGTTGGGCTTCGCTGAGGTCGGCTCGAATCAAGTTAGCGACGTTGAGGATAGCGCCGCTGAGGTTGGCTTTGTTGAGATTTGCACCGCTGAGTCTAGCAACATTGAGTTTGGCTTTTCTCATGTTGGCGCCGGACAGATTGGTGCCGCTCATATTGGTGAGGCTCAAGATGGCCTCGCTGAAATTAATCCCCTTGAGATCGATCCTGCTGAGATTGGCTTCGCACAGGAGGATGGCAGTAAAGTCTCTTTCTCCTGTGGCATATTTAGCGATTAGTTCTTCGGCGTCCATGCTTTTCACTTTCCCTGATGTGTTAGCTACAACAAAGCTTTGTTGTGCCAACTTTTAAATAGAATAAGCATTTTTGTAACTTGATGCAATATGTTCAGACATCGATATTGTGGAAGCCTTTTATAAAATCCAAAATGCTAGCGATATTAGCTTGACCCAATTTGGTGATTTCGGCTAACTTCGCTGCGCCAGAATTATTGGGGTCATATTTTTTGATCAGCCGTTTGCCAAAGGCTGGATGGTGATAGACGCTGAGTTTTTGATCGCGGGAATTAATTAAGATCATCTGTGTAGGAATTTGAAAAAAATTGATGCTTTCGCCGATTTTGGGAAAAGAACTTGAAATTTTTATTTGGTCTACTTTGCTGATAGCTTGGTTGAGAGCTTTGCTGCATAACTGGACGTGTTTGGATTCTTTGACGCTAAGTTTTCCTGCATCGTGGGATTGCATCATTTTCATCAAAGCTATCAGGTTTTTTTGAGTTGTGGCAGCGTCGTTAAAAGGAATTATGGCAACGTAAGCGGTGGCAAATAATTTATCGTCGCTGTCCATTTTAAAGGCGAGTACGGTACGCCTGGAGCTGACTTCGATCGTCGGTGGCTGACTTAAACTCGGGTATTGTTGGGCAATTTGGTAATAAGTTGCAGCTAGGGCAAAATGAGCGCCTTGGTCTAAGGGCGAGTCAATCACGATCCGAACTGTGGGTAAGGTTTCGTGAAAAAATTCGTGGGTTCCTCCAGAGTTCAACCAGTAAATTTGACTGTGGTCGCCGTTGGGACTCAAATCGACCCATTTGCAGGTCATGCCTTCGGTTTTGATGCCAAGTCGCGAAACTGCGTGGAGTTTGGCTCCGGTTAAGGTGGCTCCGGTTAAGTCGGCTCCAATCCAGTCGGCGCGGATCAGATAGGCATTTGACAGGTCAGCGTGAACTAAACTGGCATTCAGTAAGTTGGCGTGGCAGAGGTCGGCTCGGCTGAGGTCGGCACCACTCAATTTGGCTTCACTCAAATCTGCCCAGCGTAGGTTGCAGCCGCTGAGGATGGCCCAGCGCAAATTGACGCCGCTGAGGTCGGCGCCGCTGAGTATGGCTTGAGTGAGGTTGGCTTGTCGGAGTTCTGTGCCTCGCAAGTCGGCGCCGCTGAGGTCGGCTCGGCTGAGGTCGGCACCTTGCAGGTTGGCTTGTTCGAGGTTGGCTTCTGTCAAGCACGCGCCGCTGAGGTGAGCGCCTCGAAGGTTGGCTTGAGCGAGGTTGGCTCCTCGGAGGGTGGCTTCGGTGAGGGTGGCGCCGCTAAGGTTTGCCCCTTCCAGGTTGGCGCCGCTGAGTTCGGCTCGAATTAGCTCGGCTCTGATCAGTTTGGCTCTGGTGAGTATGGCTTTTTTGAGGTCAACTCGCACTAGGTATGCGACGTTGAGGTCGGCGTCGGTGAGGTTGGCGCCGCCGAGATGGGCGCCGCTAAGTCTGGCAATGTTGAGTTTGGCACCGGTCAGGTTGGTTTTGCTGAGGTTGGCTCCGCTCAGGTTTGCTACACTCAAATTCGCACCCTTGAGGTTGGCTCCGCTCAAGTTGACGCCGCTGAGGTTGGCCTCAGTCAGGTTGATTCCGGCAAAATTTCTTTCTCCGGCGGCATATTTTTTCAGGAGTTCCTCGACTGTCATTGGGGCGGCACCGTATCAAATATCCCCATTTTATTGCTATGAATATCGGTATTGTCGGACTTGGTTTAATTGGTGGCTCGATCGCTCTGGATTTACGATCGCGCGGGTTTGATGTTTTTGGGGTTTCGAGTCGCCAGCAGACTTGCGATCGGGCGCAAGAAAGCGGTGTTGTCTCTGAAGCTAGCATACACCTTTCTCTGATGGCAGCAGCCGATTTGATTTTTATCTGCACGCCGTTAGAAGCGATCGAGCCGATCGTCCAAAAATTAATTCCCCATCTTTCCGCTGATACCATTTTAACGGATGTCGGTTCCGTAAAAACACCGATAGTACAAGCTGTGTCTTGTCTGTGGCAGAATTTTGTGGGGGGACACCCGATGGCGGGGACTGCCGAGAGCGGGATTGAGGCGGCGGTAAGGGATTTGTTTGTGGGGCGGCCTTATGTGGTGACGCCGACTGCCGAAACTCCGGCACATTCGGTGGAGAAGGTTGAGGAAATTGCGCGATTGCTGGGTGCTAAAGTTTACCGGTGTGGGCCTGAAGATCACGATCGAGCTGTGGCTTGGATTTCTCATTTGCCAATTATGGCAAGCGCGACGCTGATTGCTGCGTGCGATCGAGAGGGCGATCGGGATATTGTGAATTTAGCGCAACATTTGGCGAGTTCGGGTTTTCGGGACACGAGCCGCGTTGGGGGTGGCAACCCTGAGCTGGGAGTGATGGTGGCCAAGTACAATCGGGAGGAGTTGTTGCGATCGCTCTCTATTTACCGAGACAGTCTCGACGAGTTTATCAACGATATCGCAGCCGAAAATTGGCAAGCTCTCGAACACAAGCTAAAGCATACTCAAAAAGCCAGAAATAATTATAACTTGTGAGCCGAAAATTGCTTAAAACTGCCCCCATCTCGATTATGATTTGTGGACGCATCTATATTGAGTTTTAATGTACACCTATTCTCGACTCAAGCGGGTTTTGCTGGGTGAATCTTTGCCCACTAGCGCATCTGTTCACGAACGGCTGAGCAACGCTACAGGACTGGCTGTTCTTGCTTCCGATGCACTGTCGTCTGTTGCCTACGCTACTCAAGAAACTCTGCTGGTGTTATTGCTCGCCGGGAGTAGCAGTTTGAGTTTATCGCTGCCTATTTCTGGCATTATTGTTTTGCTGTTGGCGATCGTGGCACTGTCTTACCGACAGACAATTAAAGCATACCCCAACGGCGGTGGCGCTTACATTGTGGCGCGAGAAAACTTGGGTACTTATCCCGGTTTGATTGCAGCAGCTTCGCTGATGATTGACTACATCCTCACCGTAACTGTGAGTATTTCGGCTGGTATTGCCGCCTTGACTTCAGCAATTCCCTCGCTGCTACCCTATACCGTTGAATTGTGCTTAGTTTGTATTGTCCTGATCATGTTTGCCAATCTCAGGGGATTGCGGGAATCTGGCAAGATATTTATGGTTCCCACCTATGCGTTTGTCGTAGGCATTTTTATCTTGATTGGTTGCGGTTTATTCCAACAAGCAACAGGTCAAGTTTTACCGACATTAGAAAATATTCCAGCTAAAGAACCTTTGGGATTGTTTCTGATCGCACGGGCCTTTGCGGCGGGCTGTACAGCTCTGACAGGAGTTGAAGCCATCTCCGATGGGGTGTTGGCTTTTAAGCCTCCTGAATGGAAGAATGCTCGCCTGACTTTAACTTATTTAGGAGTGATTCTGGGAGTGATGTTTTTGGGCATTAGTTACTTAGCCCATATTTATCAGGTGATTCCTAGAGAAAATGAAACGCTGCTTTCTGTGTTGGGAAAACAGATTATTGGCGACGGTATATTTTATTACTATTTGCAGATATCAACTCTCTTGATTTTGTTGTTGGCTGCGAATACGAGTTATGCAGATTTTCCGCGACTGTGTTATTTTTTGGCGCGGGACGGGTTTTTGCCGAGGCAGTTGTCGCTGTTGGGCGATCGGCTGGTTTATTCTAATGGAATTAATCTGCTCAGTACCTGCGCTGCGTTGTTAATTATCATCTTCCGAGGCGATGTTACTGCAATAATTCCGCTGTATGCGGTTGGGGTTTTTACTTCTTTTACTTTGTCTCAATCTGGAATGGTAATTCACTGGTTTAAAGAGCGAGGTAAAGGTTGGCAAGCTAGTGCTGTGATGAACGGTATTGGTGCAGTGGCAACCACGGGAGTTTTGACTGTAATTGTCGCTACCAAATTCCTTTTGGGAGCTTGGGTTGTGGTGGTAACTATTCCGATCGTAGTCAGTCTATTTTTAGCTATTAACCGACACTATCGCTATGTAGCCGCTCGCTTGAGTATTCAGGGAATCGCACCTAAATCCTATCTTCGGAGACCTAAAGTTAAGGAGGTGAAACATCCGGCAGTGGTGTTAGTCGGGCAGTTGCACCGGGGAACTTTGGAGGCGCTGGATTACGCTCGTTTAATTGCTGATGAGGTTGTGGCGGTTCACGTAGATATTGGTTTGACAGACATAGCAAAATTGCAAGCAGCTTGGCAAGATTTGCAGTCTGACATTCCTTTGGAAATTCTGGAATCGCCTTACCGTTCTGTTGGTGAGCCTTTAACTCACTTTTTGGCTTTGTTTGAAGAGCGGCGGCCGGGAGTGTTCTTAACGCTGATTATTCCGGCGTTTGTGACGCGAAATTGGTGGGAGGGACTGCTGCACAATCAAACTGCTTTCTTTTTGAAGGCGGCTTTGCGGGCTAAAAGAAGTCTGGTGGTGACGACGGTGAGGTATTTTCTTTGACATACTCACCGACCTCTTATGTGCGGTGATTCTTAACGCTTCGCTGGCTGACGCGACCAAAGCCGTCTTATTCTGTCTTTGCGTCCGTTTTGAATCGAAGAAGCACCGACCGCGTACAAGCCGATTCAACCGGTGATTGACCTACAAGTTGAGGCGCAAATGGTGGGGATAGTCGCTAAAATGAAGCCTGTGTTAACATTTAAAGCCTAGGCTGGCTTATTTGTTCCTGCTCAAAAACTGATTTCATGAACAGTTAAGATGCCAGTTCCACAACCTGTGATAGTAAGTATAATATAGCAGTTCTCACTCTCGATGAGGTATCGATCGATAGATCCTGCAATCCTTCAATCCCCCAATCCCCCAATCTAAAATCTAAAATCTAAAATCTAAACCTGTACCTCACATTTTTGAGAAAGGCTATATCATGTCCGGTCGATTCACCGCAATCATATTAGGTTCGTAGTGCGGACTTTAGTCCGCTTTCATTCTACGGACTGAAGTCCGCACTACGAACCGTTTTTATTACGAGTAATCGATCGAAGCTGATATAAAATCTAAAACTTGTCCAATTATCCCCATCCTCAATTGTCACCAAATCTCTCTAAACCTGTCCATCCCCTGAAGCGGCTGCTGAAGTACGGGCGCCGCTACCGCCTGAAAATTTGGCTGGCCAGTATCTGTTCGCTGCTGAATAAATTCTTTGATTTGGCGCCGCCAGCATTAATCGGTATTGCTGTTGATGTGGTGGTCAAACAGCAAGATTCTATCCTCGCTCAGTGGGGAATAAAAGATGTCTTTTGGCAACTGGCAATTATCACTCTTGTGAGCGCGATTGTTTGGACGCTGGAATCTGTTTTTGAATATGCCTATGATTATTTGTGGCGCAATTTGGCTCAGGATATTGAACACGATTTGCGTCTGGAAGCTTACAGCCATTTGCAGGAATTAGAATTAGCTTATTTTGAAGAGCGCAGCACTGGTGGTTTGATTTCTATTCTCAATGATGATATCAATCAACTCGAACGTTTTTTGGACGACGGTGCTAATGAGGTGATTCAGGTAATTACCACTGTTGTTGTGATTGGGGCGGCTTTTGTTGCTGCTTCTCCTGGTGTTGCTGGGCTGTCGATGCTGCCGATTCCTTTTATTGTTTGGGGTTCGCTCGCTTTTCAAAATCGCCTCGCTCCTCTCTATGCTGATGTGCGGGAAAAGGTGAGTTTTCTAAACGGGCAACTGTCGAATAATTTGACAGGAATTACTACTATTAAAAGTTTTACTTCTGAAGATTATGAAACTCAGCGTATAGAAACACAAAGCCAAGCTTACCGCGAAAGCAACCGGCGGGCGATCGCACTTTCGGCTGCTTTTATTCCGCTGATTCGGGTGGTGATTTTTTTGGGGTTTATTGCAACGCTATTTCTGGGAGGCTTGCAGGTGGTAGCGGGCCAGTTGTCGGTGGGGACTTACAGCGTTTTGGTGTTTTTGACTCAGCGCTTGCTGTGGCCGCTGACTCGCTTGGGTGATAATATGGATAGCTACCAGCGGGCAATGGCTTCTACTAATCGGGTGATGAATTTGTTGGATACGCCGATCGCAATTCGCACGGGCGATATTCGGCTGCCGATTAGCTCGATTAAGGGTGAGCTAGAATTTAAAAATGTTACTTTTTCTTACAATCAAAGAAAACCTATTTTACAGTATTTTTCCCTGACTTTGGCGGCGGGGAAAACTACTGCGATTGTGGGCGCGACTGGTTCGGGAAAAAGTACACTGGTAAAACTAATCTTGAGGCTGTATGAGGTACAGTATGGCCAAATTTATCTCGATGGGATAGAATTAACTAATCTGAATTTAAAAGATTTGCGGAGAGCGATCGGATTGGTTAGTCAAGATGTGTTTTTGTTCCACGGTACGGTGGCTGAAAATATTGCTTACGGCACTTTTGAAACCAGCGAGCGAGAGATAGTAAATGCTGCTAAAATTGCGGAAGCTGACGAGTTTATCGCGCAATTGCCGGACGGTTACAAAACTATTGTGGGGGAACGCGGTCAAAAATTGTCGGGGGGACAGCGGCAGCGAATTGCGATTGCGAGGGCTGTTTTGAAGAATCCGCCGATTTTGATTCTCGATGAAGCTACTTCGGCGGTGGATAACGAGACGGAGGCGGCAATTCAGCGATCGCTCGAACGAATTACCAAGAATCGTACTACAATTGCGATCGCCCACCGTCTTTCTACTGTCCGCAATGCCGATTGTATTTTTGTCATGGAACAGGGGCAAGTGGTAGAATCGGGGCAGCACGAACAACTTATCGAACACGATGGAGTTTATGCGTCGCTCTGGCGCGTGCAATCTGGTATAAAATAAGTATGGTTTGATCGTTCGGACTTTAGTCCTTAAAGCATGGTTTGATCGTTCGGACTTTAGTCCTTAAATCCCGCAGGAGAGGACTAAAGTCCTCACTACGAACTCCAAAATATTAGTTTCTAGAAGCAAAGAGAAAAAATGTTTTTACTTGGTGGGCCTGATTCAGAACAAAAAAATCAAAATAACTGGCGCCGCAAGCTAGATAAATTTGTGGCAGCAAATAAACAAGAATTGGCTGCTTTAGCTTGGGGACTCTTTCAGCAAAGAGGAGAGGAAAGCGACGATATTTTGGGCATTGACATTGCAGGAACGCCACGCTTTGTGTACTGTAAGAAGGAAGCAGTAGAAGAGTTAAACCGTAAAGTTAAAAGTCATATTCAGGAAATTTTAGGAGTGCTGAACGCTCACAAACCTGAGAAAGAGGTGGCGATTTTGGCGATCGGCGAAGGTGAAATTAAGCTAATTTTGTTTGAAATTGACCCCGCACCTCCTGTTTGTTTTGAGGAAGCAGCAGTGGATGTCGATACATTGATCGATCGCCTGGAAAAACAAATGGCTGAATATATTAAAGGATAGATCGTATCCAATCCGGTTAAAAAAATGCTAATTAAGTTCGTAGTGAGGACTTGAGTCCTTAGAAGATCAGGACTCAAGTCCTTACTACGAACTAATTTTGTTTTTTTAGATATCAAAATAACCAGCAATCAAAATAACCAGCGGGCGGCGAATTGTCGGTCAAAATTTCAGCTTTATCTAAATTAGGTATAATTTCAGCCAATTCTGAACCTACTTTGACCTCAAGTGCTCTGTCTGTTAAGGAAAATGAAAATTCATGCCCATCTTGCAAATATTTTGCTCTGGAAACAATCTCGTCTTTCTCTAAAATAGGGCTGTTACTACCAATTAAAACGCTGTTAATATCCTTCCAAGGGCAGACGTATACCTGAGAAAACACACTTTGAAAAGTCTTAACTTTTTGGGCATAAAACTCATCTCTTTGCAGCAGATTTACTAGCACAACTCCGGCGCTTGACAAGTGTTTTTCGCAGAGTTGATAAAATTCTTTGGTGGCCAGCAGGTGCGAAGAGTAGCCGTTGCCAAGAAACACATCTGTCATAATTATATCGTACTTAATATCTGGGCTTTGCTGTTCTAGATACTCTCTCCCATCTTGGATTGCGACGGTTAGTCTGTCGTCGAACTGCACTCCAAAACACTGTATGGCTGCTGAAATTGCTATCGCATCTACATCAGCACATTCTACAACAGTTTCCGGCAAATAATGGTGCAAAACCAACGGAATTCTGCCGCCACCAAACCCAGCTATGTAGACTTTTTTAGGTTGATTTTGCCAGACTAAACCCAACATCATCGCTTGGGTATATTCTGAAACTAAATGTAGAGGATTGTTGAAATCGAGGACAGATTGCAATAAATCTGTATGCAAATTAAGCTTTTCTATCAAACACAGCTTAATTTGACCTTTGTCTTTTCTAACTGCAACATACTGAGATCCTGACTCTTTGCAAAAAATAACTCCGTCCGACTGTTGTTGCACCCAACCAAGCCTCTGTTGAATATTCGCTAAATTGATAGTTTGCCAATCTTTTTGTTGGTATATCATTAATTTTAAATTTTATATTCTTGGACATAGGCGTAGTTAGAAACCGGGTTTTTGGATAAAATCTTGCGTCGTAGTCGAGAGATTATGAAAAAACCCGGTTTCTTTGATTTTATACGGGCGATGATTAGTTTTATTTTCTAGCCTTGTGAAAAACCATGAAATAAATTAAGCAGACAGTACCCGCTTGTACGCCACCAAATCCAAACCCGAAATTGAAATTTCCAATCTTTCCCAATCTTGCTTCTCACCTTCAAGCTTTTCAAACGCTGCTAAGGTGAGCAAAATCTCTCCCCGTTCTGCCAAATCCTCTCCCAGCTTTGAGGCTAGATTAAATTCCGATCCATACATATCCTCTCCTTCCAGCATCAAAACATCGCCGCAGCCAATACCAATGCAGAGGTAAATATCCATCTCTGGTGGCAAAGTTGTGTTGACAGCCGCTGTTTGCTTGAGAGAGTCAATTGCAGCTTCTACAGCCGATTTTACATCGGGAAATACTGCAAAAATATTGTCGGCTTCCTCCTTAACAACAGTACCGCCGCATTCCGAAATTATCGGTTTGACAATTCCGTGCATCCGGTGAATCATTGCCAGAAAATGGATGATTCCGTAGCGGACAGTCGTGCGCGAAAATCCCGACATATCCATTACCAAAATCGTGTGATTTTGGCTGAAAGTTGCATTGATTTCGGCATCAATTTCTGCCATTTTTTCGGGATGTTCGTTTCTTTCTTGCAGCAATTTTTCCAAGTTGGTGCGGTTATTTGTTTTCATTGTATTTTTAATTGAATTCGGCTGGCGATCGGGCAGCGCTCTAACTAGATTAGGATAGATTATATCAAGTGTCGATCGCTAATCCTGACATTTTTGCCTACTTCGCAGCCCGCCCCTACGGGGGCTGCGCCAACGGAGAGGATCGCCCCTGCACGGACTTTTCAGGGCTGAAGTTTTGACTGCAAACTTAATGATCATTACTGAAGGGGGATTATCTGCTTCCAGAATGGATAAACTTCGATCGACTTCGGCGGATAATTGTTCGAGGTTTTAGCTGCAAATATTGGGCTTTTAAGCCTTAATAACGGCAAATCGTACTGATGGCGGACGAAAACCTGGTTGAATTGCCACAGATAATCCGCTACTGTATACGTTGAACTTCTTCAAAACCACAAATGAATAAATTGCTCCTCACTTTGCTTGTAAGTCCGACGCTGTTTGGATCTGTGATGTCTTTGAGCGCGATCGCCAATCCCGCTCTAATTAACGAAATACCAGCCCAATCGGCGGATTCGCCTCGCTGCGTCAAATCGCCCCACACTCAGCGTCTGACTTGCGTGCGGCTTCCTGGGAAGTCGGCTGCTGCGACTTCTAAGCCGAGAATTAGTTGGCAGCGCCCGGGTGACGAGCAGGTGGCGATGCTGGATTTTACCGAAGAAGAAAGCGATGCAGCGGCGGCGCTGTTTGGCTGTGACTGTCAGTTGTGTATCAACTCGCTGCGACAGTTGCGCGGTTTGCCACCTTTGAATCTGACTTGAGGGCTCGGCAACACTGAAGCAAGCTAATGACTTTTGTCAAGTCGGCTGTCTCGTAGCTGGGCTCCGTGCTGTGCGGTTTGTTTTGCCGTTGCGACATTTCGATAATTAGTATCAAATCGGCGATCGACCTTTGAATATCCAAAATTTTTAATACTTTACCGCCACTAAAATTGCTTTCGATATTTTTCCGACAAAAAGTATAGTATGGAATGCGAGAACAGCTCAACATTTGTCTACTGTGAGATTTCATCAATCTCTAACTTTACCGTTTGTAGTTGCGAAGATTCTTCGCAGCTAGACGTACGAGACTTTTGGTAAAAGTTGTGGTTTTGGCTTTTTAACCGCAAATGAACGCAGATAAACGCCGATGTTGCAAATCGATCGCCCTGCTGCTACAATGAAATACATAATATTACCAAAATAAACCGCTACTCGAAATCATGTCCGTAAACACCGTGCTACCAGCAGCCCTCGCCAAAATCGTCCAGCGCTTTCAACGACACGCCGATCCGAAACAGCGCTACGAACAACTGCTGTGGTATGCTAAGCGACTCCCAGCATTTCCCGAAACCGACAAATTGCCCGAAAACAAAGTTTCTGGCTGCGTATCGCAAGTTTATATTACTGCAAATTTGGCAGACGGAAAAGTTTTGTATCAAGGCGATTCAGACGCTCAGTTAGTCAAAGGATTAGTTGGGTTACTCGTGGAAGGTTTGAGCGGATTAACGCCTGCTGAAATAGTTAGCATTACCCCAGATTTTATTCAAGATACGGGATTGAATGTGAGCCTGACACCTTCCCGCGCTAACGGATTTTATAACATCTTTCAAATGATGAAAAATAAAGCTCTGGCTTGCGAATTGAGCGCGCAAGCAGAAGCAAATTAACAGGAGAAAAAGCCGTTGATTTCCGGGATTTTTCGGGATGCACGAAGAGTATGCAGCGGATTTGGCGAATGCGGTTAAATCTTTTGTTTAAGGTAATTGTATTTTGTCTGATTTGGTTGTCGTTTTCTTTGCCAGTTTGTGCTGTCGGAGAGCCGCCGGTTGTCAATTCACCAAAGAGTATTGTTGAAAGTGCGATCGACTTTCACATCCATTCGTCTCCCGATGTGATTCCCCGCAGGTTAGACGATTTTGAGGTAGCTGAGTCAGCCGCGCGATCGCACATGAAAGCAGTTGTATTAAAAAATCACTATGGCAGCACCGCAGCGCGCGCAGTTCTAGTTAATAAAATCGTACCACAAATCGAAGTTTTCGGGGGAATTGTTCTCAATCATTCTGTCGGCGGGATTAATCCCGACGCTGTAGAAGCAATGCACCGCATCGGCGGCAAATACGGTAAAGTAGTGTGGCTACCAACCGTCGATTCCGAGCATCATTTAAAAGTTTTTCACAAGTCGGGAATTGGGATTAAAGTAGCCGAAAACGGCAAGATTCTACCGGAAACTGAAGCGGTACTCAAGATTGTAGCTAGAGATAACTTAGTGTTGGAAACCGGACACATTTCCTCAGCAGAAGTGATGGCAGTTATCCAGCAAGCCCACCTTCTCAACATTAAAAACATCCTGATTACCCACGCAATGGCAGATGTACCCGGTTTGTCCCTAGAAAACATGAAAACAGCCGCCCAGATGGGAGCTTTTCTAGAACTCGCATTTGTCAATGACTTGATGGGACAAAATGCCGCTGACAAGGGACATAGAAACTGGCATCATGTTTCAATTGAGCGGATGGCGGCTGCGATTAAACTAATCGGAGCCGAGCATTTTGTGCTGAGTACGGATTTGGGAAGGAAACCCGATCCTTTACCAGCCGAAGGTTACAAATTATTTGTGAAAAAATTGATAAACCAAGGCATTTCTCAGCGCGAAATTGATTTAATGATGAAGGAAAATCCCGCTCATTTGTTAGGAATTTAGAAGGAGTAATTGGGGATAGAGTATTAGTAATGAGTAGCCACTAACAAATGACTAATGACTAATGACTAATGACTAATGACTTCTTCTATTCTTGATTACCTTTGCCGCGCACGTATCCATTATCTGCAATCAGCCAAGCACCACCAGTATTGCCCGTTAAATCGCAATCATCCACCGTAGCAATGCTATCTCTATAAACTGCGATCGCCTCACCTTTATTACCATTAATCCGACAGCCACGCATGATCAATTTTCCTCCCAATCCGACACCGATTCCCAGACTTCCATTATCATAAATATTGCAATCTTCCACCGTTGCTCTCCCATTATCCGATATAAAAATTCCGTTCCATATTCCATCATGAATTTGACAGCGACGGAGCACAGAATCAGCATCGGGGCCGCAAATTCCCACGACAGAATAGTCCGCAGAAGTCATATCGCTATCTTCTACGATTAACTCGCCTTTGCGAATATCTATGGCGTAATATTTACCCGTTGCGTTCATGATCAAACCTCGAACTAAAGCACTATCTGCTTGCATTAAAATGCAGTTTGAATCTGTGCTTTCGAGAGTGATACTTCCCCCTTCTGTACTACCAATAATTTCCACGGATTTGTCGATGTTTACACTTTCCTGATACAAACCGGGACGTACATAAATCCGCGTACCTGGAGCAGCATTTCTCACCGCTTCGCTAATAGTGGTATAATCGCCTTTACCTTGTTGACAAACCACAAATTCTTGAGTTTTCAAAACTGCTGTTTCTGAGCTGGATTCTTCCTTGAGTGATTCTGAATTGCGCATTTCGACAAGTTGTGATGTTAACTCGGAGCGCTCTTGATACACTGTCTCTAGCTGATGTTCTAACTCGGATACTTGAGATTGCAGTTGAGTTTGATTTTGGTTGGCTGTCTCGATTTGACATTGAATTTCGGAGAGTTGAGCGTAAAGGTGCGATCGCTCTCTGTTAGCCGTTTCTAGCTGAGATTGCAATTCAGCTCGACCTAGATATACACTTTCTAAATGCTGTTCTAAGTCGGCTACTTGAGATTGCAGTTGAGTTTGATTTTGATTTGCTGTCTCGATTTGATTTTGCAATTCTGACTGTTGAGAATTGAGCTGAGATGCCAATTGCGATCGAGTTTGAGACGCATTTTCTAACTGCTGTTCTAATTCAGATATTTGAGATTGCAGTTGAGTTTGATTTTCATTTGCTGTCTCGATTTGATTTTGCAATTCTGACAGTTGAGAGTTGAGCTGCGATTCTAATTGCGATCGAGTTTGAAGCCCACTTTCTAACTGATTTTCTAAGTCGGATATTTGAGATTGCAGTTGAGTTTGATTTTGATTTGCTGTCTCGATTTGATTTTGCAATTCTGACAGTTGAGAGTTGAGCTGCGATTCTAATTCTGAGCGAATTTGACCTGCATTTTCTAACTGCTGTTCTAAGTCAGATATTTGAGATTGCAGTTGAGTTTGATTTTGATTTGCTGTCTCGATTTGATTTTGCAATTCCCATAGTTCAGAATTGAGCTGCGATGCTAATTCTGAGCGAATTTGACCTGCACTTTCTAACTGCTGTTCTAATTCGGATATTTGAGATTGCAGTTGAGTTTGATTTTGATTTGCTGTCTCGTCGATTTGATTTTGCAATTGTGACAGTTGAGAGTTGAGCTGCGATTCTAATTGCGATCGAGTTTGAGACGCATTTTCTAACTGCTGTTCTAATTCGGATATTTGAGATTGCAATTGAGTTTGATTTTGATTTCCTGTCTCGATTTGAGTTTGCAATTGTGACAGTTGAGATTCTAATTCTGAGCGAATTTGACCTGCACTTTCTAACTGCTGTTCTAATTCGGATGTTTGAGAGTGAATTTGAGTTTGATTTTGATGAGCGGTATCGATTTTAATTTGCAATTCTGACAGTTGGAAATAAAGCTGCGATCGCTCTGTGTTAGCAGTTTCTACATCAGATTGTAGCTGTTTTCGCTCTCGATCGATTGTTTCTGATTGACTTTGCAGCTCCGAAAGTTGAGAGTTTAGCTGCATTTTATCGGAATTAGCAGCTTCTAACTGTTTTTCCAGCTCTAATAATTCAGGTTGAGGTTGATTTTGTTGCTCGCGAGCAGTTTGCAATTGAGCATTGACTTCTTGTGTACTTTCTAGTTGAGCTTGCAAGGCAGATAATTGCGACTGAAGTTGCTCCCGCTCTTGAATTGAGCGATCGAACTTTATTTGAGTTTCCGACAACTGGTACTGTATTTGCGATCGGCTTTGATTGACACTTTCCAACTGAGTGTCAAATTCCGACAGCAAAGCGTGAAATTGAGCACGCTCTGCATCAACCGTCTCTAATTCTGCTTGCATTTCCAGCATTTGAGCGTTAAGTTGCGATCGCTCTTGATGCGCAACCTCCAGCTCAGATTGAATTTCTGCGACTTCCGCTAACTGCGACTCAGCTAGCCCTGCATTTTCTAGTTGAAACTGCAAATCAGCAATCAGAGAATTAACTTGCGATCGCTCCTCGGCAATTCCTGCCAATATTCCTTCCAACTCCGACACTTGATTATTTAAAAAAGCTTGCTGATCCGTCACAGTTTCCAACCGATTTTGCAACTGTGACAGTTCAGAATTTAGGTGATTTTCACTCTGAACTTTTTGTCGTAATTCCGAATTTCTGGCCTCCAACTGCGACGCCATTTTTGATATAGCCTCCTGCGAACCCTGCATCCGCAACAAGCTCCGGGAATTTCGCTTATTCAAAATTAGCCAGCAGACTAACGCCCCGCCTCCAAATCCTATTAATAAAAGTAATGCTTGCATTTGTTTTATCTAATTGATATAAATTGATTTACCTTGATGGCTGTCCCAACAGGGACATCCCGAAATCCGTTATTCAAAGTTATCACAATTTTGGCGCCTGTGTTGACTTGGCTCGACAATTTATATTTGTTTACAAAAACCTAGCGGGTAAGGTGCGCACCCTACCTTTACTATAGACATCTCCCATAATTATTGTGGAACAGGCAGGATTCCTGTTCAAAACCTGCTTTTTAGGAGATGTCTTATAGGTAAGGTGCGCAATGCGTACCCTACATTGAAATGTTGCAAGTCAGATTAACAAAGCAAATCCACAATATGAGGAATAATTTCGATATGTTGAGTTAGCAAATAATCCAACCTATCCGCTAATAAACTCAAAATTAGATCGTTATAACTCATCCCGTATTCCGCCAAACCCAAAGCTACCAGACTCGTCACATTTTCTTCTGGATGTTTCAGATCGGGTTTGGGATTTGCTTCCAAAACAAAAAGCGATCCATCAGCATCACTTCGGACATCAATCCGCACCAAACTGTTCAAACTAAACTCCCAATAAATTTTCCTAGCCAATTCAATTAACTCCTGTTTGAGTTCAGGTTCTTCGGGGCCCATCAACCGTCCGCGATCCGTCGTTATCGCCTTTTTGTCCATAGACGTAAAGATGTGTTCCTCCGATTCTAAAACTCGTTCAATTGTCGAAAAAGCAAAGGGCTTGGTATTTTTAGAAAACGCGCCATTAGCATAAGTAACATAGCCACAAACCGCCACACAAAATTCTTGTCCCGGCAAATATTTTTCAATTAAAGCAGTATTGTGAGTTGCTCGGTGAACTTCTGAAACTGCCTGAGACAAACCCTCGATCTTGTCTACAAAATAAACGTGTAGCGAAGCGCGCCCGGATACTGGTTTGACCACAAATGGCCCTTGATATTCGCCAAAAGTAAGGGCAAAACGGTCGTGTAGATTAGGCAGCAAAATCCCTTGAGAAGGATGCCAAGTCATAAACGGAGCAGTTTGTATCCCTAGTGATTGCAGTTCTCGTTTAAAAGCGTGTTTGTTATCTAAAGTTGAACTATTTAAAGGATTATGACCGATATATGGCATTCCCAGCATTTCTAACAAAGCGGGAGTATGACAAACAGGATTGTAGCCTTGGACTCCGCCAGTATTCAGCCATACTAAATGGATGTTTTTTTGTTTGAGTTGTTCCGGCAAGTTCATGTCGTCAGGGATGACAAAGACGTGTTTGAAGCCAATTTCTACTAATGCTTGACTAATCTCGCGGGCGACGATTTTGTAACTTTTCCAAGAGCGGGGATTATGTGTTTTGTAAATCACTGATCCGGCGCGATCGCAGTCACCGCCGAATACCACGGCAATCCGTAATTTAGCAAATAGTAGCTCTAAATATTCAGGTAGTAAATTAAAGTCGTAATCTAAGTGATTCATACTTATTGATGTTGCAGTCATAATGTCTCATTTGTCTGATTGTAACTAATTCTGTAGGGTGTGCACTGCGCACCTTACTGCTTGACTCACTAACTAATTTTGCAGGTGCTTATGCACCTTACCTCTGATGAAGAATCATTTTTTGTCGGCTGAATTGCTGGATTTTGCTAGATAAATTCCTACTAAAACTACAGAAAAAGCTAACCAATTAAACAAACTTAAACTTTCGGAAAAAAGCAGCCAAGCTAAGATGGCGGTAATTACTGGTTCTAGCAGTAGGAAAAGAGCGACAAAGCCGGATGACAAACGACCTAGGCTGTGGATGAGCAGTCCTTGCCCGAAGGCTTGACAAATCACCGCCAAAGCAATTACAGATAGCCATCCTTGCCAAGAATAAGGGAAAACTCGATCGCCCGCAAGTAGCACCAATGGCAAAATCAAGAGGCTACCAATAAAACAGCGCCACATCAAGATAGTTGTCGCCGGAAATTTGGTGCGTAAATGTTCGGCAATCAGCAGATTTGCTGCATAAAACATCGCTGATAAAAGAGCAGTAATGTCACCAGCTAGATTGTCTCCGGCTGTTTGCAAGTCGTCGATGCCGATCGCAATTGCGCCTAAAACAGCCACCGCCAGTCCCAGCAAGAACCGATTGTCAAAACGGCGGCCCAACAGTAGCCATCCCCCCAAGGTAGTAAATAAAGGAGTTAAGTTTCGCAGTACAGTAGAATTAGCGACATTAGTCTGAGTTAGCGACCAAGCCCAGAAGCCCAAGGAAGCAGAAGAAACGACGCCTACGGCTGTTAATAGCAGGAAATCGCTGAGAGTGTAGTTCGATCGCCCTTCAACATCTTCAATACGATCCGCAGACATTCGGCGGCGCACTTCCCCCGCACCATTCCACACTGCAAACACCACAGTTGCGATCCACAAACGGTTGAAAACAGTAGCATTCGGGCCAATTTCTCGTTCGCTCAACCGAATAAAAATGGCGGCCAGCGACACAGCCAGCAGCGCCGCTGACAGCGAAACTATCGCCCAAAAACTAGCTTTTTTGTCAACTAATTCACGGGATTTCAAATCATCTGGGCTGGCAGAAACAATACTTGTTGCTTGTGCAGTTTTTAAAGCAGAATTTAACTGATTACTCTCCAAAGTATTTAGCTGTTGTCCAAGATTCTGCTCTGATAATCCCAGTTTATTTGACATAGTTAAAAATTTCCAAAAAGGCAGAAAACAGCAAGCAGAAGGCAGAAAATAATTAATAGTAGCTTAGGTTGAAGGTTTAACAGAAAGCCTTGTCAAAGCTTCCTTTAGAGCCGGCGGTAATTGGCGGATAATCTTGCCCTTTTCCCGATCGACACCAACCAAAGTCACCTGTGCTGTGACATATAATTCTTGAGCATCGGGCGATCGAATTTCGTAATCCCAAACCAGGCGCACACCATCGCCAGCAGTCATCCGCGTTCTCACAGCCACAGCTTGCCCCATCTGTACAGCCCGGTGGTAGCGCAGGGAAAGTTCCACCACCGGCAATTCCAAACCCTGCGCCACCCAATCAGCATACTCAATGCCGAGAGAGCGCAAACTTTCCACCCGCGCTTCCTCCATCCAAGCCAGATAAGTCCCGTGCCAAACCGCACCGCTGTAGTCAGTATGGTGGGGGTAGACTCGCACCACATATTCAAACCAGCCCTCAGAGTCGATTCCAGTCCGGTTTTGCATCACACCAGTCGGTGGGAGTTTTGGTTGAGTTCGATCGTTCTCTAACACGTTACAAATTGTTCCAAAACGCTACATTTCTACAAATCATAAAGCAAACTTCAGGCCTATGCTTAACATTAACAAACTAGAGTACCAACGCCCTAGTTTAACGTCGCACAAGAAAACTCAACTGTTTTTACCGCCAAAACCATGATCGAAAAAATTTTAGTAGCCGTCGCCGGTCGCGGCTTGTGCGAAGAGATGTTTAATATGTTGATGGACATCCCTTCCTTGCAAAAAACCTCTGTCACCGTCTTGCACGTCGTGCCGCCCCAAGTAACATCCGATGGCATGGCCGAGAAGTTGGAAGAAGGGGGTAAAATCTTAGCACAAGCCGTCCAGTCCCTAAAAATAGATCCCAGCAGAGTTAATCCTCGACTGAAACAGGGAGACCCCAAAACAACAGTTTGCGAAGTCGCAGAAGAAGAACAATCCGACTTGTTAATCATGGGTTCGCGGGGATTTGGACGGTTGCAATCGATTTTGGAAAACTCAGTCAGCCAGTACGTTTTCCAGTTAACATCCCGACCGATGCTGTTAGTAAAAGACGACATCTACGTCAAAAAAATCAGGCGCGTCATGGTGGCGCTAGATAAATCGGAATCCGCCAAACAATCCTTAGAACTAGCTCTATCTTTAGTCAAAGAAGTCAGCGGCGGGGAGATAATTCTAGTACACGTCACCAAAGATTTGACGGGAAAATCCACCGAAGATGTTACAGCAAATGCTGAAAAAGACCCCGTATTGGCCCCAGCAGTAGCACTCGCCAAACAAATGGGAGTTGGCTACCGCTGTGTGAGTGCCGCAGGCAAGCCAGGGGAAGCAATTTGTCGGATTGCAGAGGAGATGAATGTCGATTTGTTGGTAATCGGTTCCCCGGATCGGCGGCCCAATGTTGCTAAAAACTTCCTGGATCTCGATCGACTGCTAGGAAGCTCTCTGTCAGACTACGTGCGAGTCTATGCCAATTGTCCCGTATTGTTAGCGAGGACGATCGGCTAAACCCTCATATCAAATCCACTAAATTACCCGAAATCAAGGTTTGTAGTGAGGACTTCAGTCCTCAAATTTTGGCAGGACTGAAGTCCTCACTACAAACCAAACTAAACAAAAAAGCGCCCCAGCAAAAAGCTGTTGGCGTTTTTTTTGACAATGCACAAAGTTAGACAAAAATAGTAGAAATTACTAATCTTTTCTGCCTTGACGGCTAGCCGTTTGAATGTACAAAAT
>PVWI01000101.1 GCA_003003725.1 filamentous cyanobacterium Phorm 6
GTTTACAATATCTCTACAAAGATTGATGTTATTATGGGCAAAATTATTTTCAAATTTTGATGAAATAATGGAAAATTGCAGCCTTTTGAATGTGGATTTAAAATTTGATTTATTAACTGCTTCACCTAATACATCTGAGAGTATCTTCCATAATTCCGAGGCAACATCCCTAGCATGACCCTCACTACAATGAGCTTCCTCTGCAATTTTTGGGTATTTTTGACCTTGCCAAGCACCAAGTAATATAGCCTCTTGCACGTTGTCGAGATGTTTTTTTGTCTTGGCGAAAACTAGGTTGTCGGCAAATTTTAAGATTTCTTCAACGTCCATCAAGTTGGTTGGTGTGGGGGTTTTAGCTATTGTATCCTACAATTTCCGACCGTGCCGATATTTTCCGACATTTTCCAACCTGCGAGAGCGGAAAAGTTATGTAAAACTACCGACATTTTCCGACATTTTCCGACTAGACAAATTTTAGATTTTGCTCAACAATAAATAATGAAATCACAATACTGCATTATTAAAAAATAAATATGGGCCCAGTTAGATTCAACACAGAGACTGTAGCAAGAGTTCCAACAGGACTGAAAGGCATATACGCGATCTATGATGCCGAATTTTCCGAAGGATCTGCCTATATAGGAAGGTCTGAATCATGTATTAAAACAAGACTGGAGGCTCACTTAAATCCCAAAAGTAGAAATGGGAGTAAGAGTATTCATATGCTGGTCGAACACAATCATGATTTATGGTTTTCTTACGAAGAAAATGATAATGCTCGTTTTACAGAAGCAGAAGAAATTTTTAAGTTCCAGAAGCCACCAGCCAATAGAAGATACGAGTGGAAGCCGCTGAGAGATGAATGGGGAAGTCTATAAATTTTGGACTAATTGTCAATTGCACTCGGATTTTTGTTTATGGCTTTCTTTCAGTTTTCTTAATAAGGAGTTTTCTAATGGCAATCGATCTAGATTTATTCTCTGGTAATAATTACCGCTCGACTATTCAGAGGTATTGCAGTCAACTAGGATGGAGCATTAACGACATCAACGATCGCCGTACCATCATCAACTTTACAATGAATTCTGGCACTACCCAGACGCTCTTTATCATCCGATATGACACAACGCTAGAGTTTTCAGTGCCAAGTGGTGTCAAGTTTAACAGTCAGAATGATGTTCCTGGATGGATGTCTACACTTATGCTCAAAGAAAACTCTAACTATAAAATAGGTTTCTGGAGCATAGAAGAGATTAATGACAGACAAACTTTTTCGATTATGCACAATGCTGAAATCAGTTTGATTGACGTGTCATACTTCCAAAAAGTTGTAATAAAATTAATTCAAGAGTGTGATAAATTTGAGCAGACTATCTCAAAAGCATTGAGGGGGTATTAATCAAATTTGTATAGTAGTTACAAATAGGTAATTTTGGAGAAAATAACATGGAAACTGTACCTGTAAAGATGTCAGATATTAGGGTTCCCAATCTGAGTGAACTCAATCCAGCAAAAATACGCGCTATAGAAAATTCTTCCGAATCTTTATCAAATCTGCTTCACGATAAAGACGATCCAATTGTTCTCTATCGCGGTACACCTCCTTACGAATTGTGTGACGGCAGACACAGAGTTTATTTAGCCGATCAACGAGGCATTAAATTAGTTCCGGCTGCTTTCAACTAAATCTAATGAGAAAAGTAAAATTTACTTATTAGCAAAAGAGCGATCGCCCTTTTCCTTCCCAAAGTGCGATCGCCCTTAATTTCTCATTGCTTCAACTAAATGCTACAGTGATCGTGCTATAATTAGTCGTAGCTTCCAGTAAGTCAGATATAGGAGTTTCCAGCATGGATGCAAGTCAGATTGCCACTGTTCAGATTGCCACTGTGACAGCAGAACACAAACTGCAATTCCCGCCTGAAATTTTAGATCAACTACGTCCAGGCGATCGATATCAGTTTTCTTTAACCGAAACTGAGATTGTCTTAACAAAAATTCCCCTGTCGCAAACAGACTTAGATGAATTCCTCGAACATCTAGAAGAGCTAGAACCAAATCCCAATCAACCTACTCTACAAGAAATTAGTGAAATTGTTAAAGAAGTTCGACAAGAGCTATGGTCTAACTAATGAGAGTTGTATTGGATGTCAATGTTTGGATTTCAGCTTTACTATGGGGAGGAATTCCCGGTCAAATGCTACGGCTAGCCCGAAATCAACAAATCACTATATTTACTTCTGAACCCTTATTGTTGGAACTCGAAACCACACTCAAACGTTCTAAATTTCAGCCACAATTGCAACAGCGAGATTATACGGTTGAATATCTGATGTCTGTAGTCAAAGGATTTTCCACTTCTTCTTCGACAACTTTTATTGATGTTCCTGAACTGCGAGATCCTAAAGATGCCAAAATTATAGAAACAGCTTTAGGCGCTGATGCAGAAGCTATTGTAACTGGAGATTTAGATTTACTGACTCTCCGCGAAGTTGAACAAATACTGATTCTGACTCCAACAGATTTTATTAATCGTTATTTTCCTAACTAAAGCAGGGGGTAGCTATACGCTAATCTAGAGCGTTTTACGTTTAATTAGAACGAGCACTTATCTGTTGCTTGCAGTTGCGCCCAAGCGCAACTGCAAACCATTAAAATTGCTACGGCGAATCGATATTAGCAGCATCTTCAACCGCAGGATGAATTAAAGCCGATCGCAAACCTTGACGAGTTTCCGATTTCAAATACTTACGCTGCAAAATCTGCCATTTTCCCCAAGCTGCGTAGCGATTTTCTACCAAAATACCAGCCAATATCGGCAACTCTTTTTTCAGATCGCCCTCCACAAAATCCGTCAGAAATTCTGCTAAAACTTCACTGTCTTGAATATCGCCCAAACATTCTTGAACAGTTGTCACATCTTTTAGATAAACTTCGTAACTCTCGCTGTAAAAATCTCCAAACAGATTCATCAAATAGCGAACTCGCTTAGCTTGCTTCCGCAAATCGTGCAGAATTGTTCCTTCCGCTGCTAACTTCTCTTCGACAGCCTCAGCATTCAAATCATCAGCAACTTTCACTTTGCCATCCTGATATTCGGTACCCAGCAGCCAACCCGGATGCAGGAAAAACTCGCTGACTTGAGGTAACAGTAAATCTGGCAAAACCTCAGCAGTTGGCAAATGTTCGATCGCCCTAAACTGCGGTTGTTCCAACCAATCCTCGATCAACTTTTTGAGCAATTGGTAGGTTTTGTGCTCTAAAATCGCCCTCACCCCTTTCAAAGCGCGGCGTCGCTGTTTGAGCAAAGTTAACAAAGCTCGATCCAAAACTTCCTGTTCTTCAGTCGGCAAATTCGGGTAATATCGGTTTTGGAGACTTTCGAGCATCACATCCAAATCCCTGAGCGTTCCCAGAATCCGCCCCACTTTACCAATTTTGCGTTCTGAAGCTTCTTTTGGCCAATCTAAAACCGGAGCAAAACCCGTTACAGCCGATCGCAAACGCCGCAATCCTACCCGCATTTGGTGAAGTTCTTCTGCATCTTTGTCTTTGATAACTTCAGTTTCGTGTGCTATTGTTTTGCGGAAATATTTCTCGATCGCGCCAGCAGCAGCCTCTCCGAGAGTTTTAACTTGAGTTTTCACTTTTGCGGATGTTTTTACATTCATAACAGGTGTAGATTCCACTTTCCCGATCGATTTTAATTTTGATTTCAAGGCTTTGCTAGTAAAGGGTTTTGATTCTAGCACACCATGCAAATTTACGGTCAGTGTTGCAAAATAAATCTTAATATAAGGTGCTTGACAATTTATACAAAGTCAGCAGTTATTCAATCCAAAATCTCAAATCTCAAATCTCAAATAAAAAGTCCCTCCCTCGCTCTTAGGCTAATAAAAATCTGATTTCTGGCGCGCTTTCCCAAATAGGTTAAGATCGCTGCAAACCGAGATTTATTCGCCCAAGGGTGAGAGAGGGTGCGATCGGGAGGACAAGTTTTAAACTAAATCAACCCAGCTTGTCCGACTTCAAAGAGGCAGTTTAGCCTTTCCAGTCTTTCGCAGATTGTTCGAGTACGTAGGTTGCTACATCCTCGATTTGTTCGGGCTTCAAACGAGTCCCGAAAGCAGGCATCGCATTTTTGCCCTTAGTTACCTGAGTGGTAATAGCTTCCAAAGAATTCATGCCGTACTTTTCCAGTGCAGCGGATTTCAAGGTTTTCATCGCCATAACGACGTTGCCGCCACCGATGTGACAAGCAGAACAGTTGGCGCTAAAGAGTTTGGCTCCATTAGCAGCATCTCCAGCCAAAGCAGGGCGGCCGAAGCCGACAGTCAAAATTGCAAACGCCAACAGGGCGATCGATAAGAGTCTTTTCAACGCAGTTCTCCTCTAATGGACACCGTTAACGGTGGTTCTTTAGTTATTTTACCTGTTTAATCAGGCGCAAACACGTAGTCGCGATCGCGATTTTGCGAATAATTGATCGCTTTGTCGCAGAAGCAGTTCAACTCTCAAAATTATCCACGCCCCAGCCCGGAGCAATCTTTGCCGCCCGGATCACAAAAGCAGCCAAATTTTCAATTTCAGCCTGCCGCATCCAGCTTTCCGGCACTTGGCGGCACCAAAAAGTTTCCTCACTACCGTCATAAGTCATCGGTTCTCTCAGATACGCCACCAAACTATTGATGTCGTTGCGAGGAGGCGTCGCCCCCTTCAGAGCAGTCAAAGACAAAGATACAGTCGGATCGGGCAAAGTCGCTCCCCCAACATGACAGTTGAGGCAGTTTTGCTCGAACAACCGCTTACCTGCGGAAAAATCCTCAGCCGAAAATAACCGAGTGTGTCCCTCAGCGTCCAATTCCATTGCTACAGGTTCGCTGACTTTCAAATAGCGAGTCACATAAGAATCGGCAGCAGCCAAGACAGGTTGAGGTGCCAGCAGCACCAGCGGCAAAACAATTAAAATTCCCAACAGAAAGGAGACAAAAACACCACGACGCAGCATGAGGGACTACAACCTTTTGCGATATTAATTGAGCAGGAGGTAAATTTTAGATTTCAGATTTTCGAGCGAAAAACGACCGGCCAGCAATCCTTGCCAAAGCCCAGCCCTCTCCCAATCCAAAATCCAAAATCTAAAATTTAAAACGGATTAGCGAGCGCCTTTACCGCCAGCCCACTGGGAGCCAACAATTTTGGGCTGCAACAGAATGTGACCGCCAATCGCGTACAAATCCTCATCCGAGAGATTTCTCATCTCAGCAAAAATATCCGCGCTCTTCATGCTCGGATGCAGCTCGGAAATTTCTTCAAAGCCGTCATAAGTCGTGGGATTTTTCATATAATCAACCAGCGACTCAATATTATTGCGGGGTGGGTTTGCTAAAGCCAGAGTTTCGGGACTCAAATTGACGTTCGGGTCAGTTTTGGTCATGCCCGCACCGTGGCATTGAGCGCAGGTTGAGTTAAACAGGCGTTTGCCTTGCTGAACTTGTTTGAGGCTCAGCACCACTGGAGTGCCTTTGTCATTCAAAGTTACAGTGCGAAGTTCAGGACTTAGTTCGACAGCCATCGCGCTGCTGACAAATAACTGAAATGTCAAGAATACAGCGGTCAGAGCAATGAAATATCTTTTAAGCATGGTTCTCCTTAAAAAAATCCGGCAAATTATTGAACGCTAAGAAATCCTAGCTGGCAAATAGATGTTTGTTCAAAATTTTCTCCTGCTGTGGCAACTGGCGACAGTTTGTACAGCCTTACCTTTAAAGGTAGAGGAATTTTGCGATCGATCTAATCTGCAATCCGTTTTGAGTCGCGCCTTTTTTCGAGAGTGGACATAATTGCCTTAACATCCTCCAAAGCCAAACGGGTTTGAGGGTGCTTGTAGGCAATTTCCAACTCGTCACACAAGCGGAGCACGTCTTCAACAGGGACATTGAAGTCCTCTGCTATTTCTGCGATGGATAGGTCTGCAAAACCCATAATTTTTAGGTCGCTGACTGGTCAAAATTGAGTTGAGGGCTATTAACTGAATGGACAATTTTACAAAGCGCTGTTAGCTTATTTTGTGAGTTTGTTCTGAGATGTTGTTCGTTAGCCCGCTAACTCACCACTAACGGTCACTAAGCATTTTTGCCCAGCCAAATTTTACAGCCCATAAACTGCCAATGAATATCATCCCATTGCTGGGTCTTTATTATCAATAGGACTTGGGCGCGATCGGCTCAAAACCCGGTATTTGCGTGCATTTCTCCCTACTAAACTTAATATTTTTCTAAGAAACTGGGTTTTTTGGGGCAATTCCTCTCAAGTCTATTGTCTGGCAGACTCAGCAACAGACAATAGACTTGAATTGCCAAAGTCCTTGCAATCAAATTTTGGGACGGGGGGAACCCGCCCTAACTAGGGCTGGCAATTCAAGTCTCATCATCCGGCGCAGCAGCTTAGGGAGAAAGCTTGAAAGCGTGAGTTGGCGAGGGTACAGCGTGGCTGTCGCTGGCATCGTGGGCGGAGAATTCCGAGTTTGCCAAGAAAGGCTGGGGCTGGTGGAGACTGATAAGTTGGGCGAGAGTTTTCTTTAATTGAGTCCGAGGTACGATCAAGTCTACAAAACCGTGGGCGAAGGAGTATTCGGAAGTTTGATAATTTTCCGGCAGCTTTTCCCGCAGTGTTTGCTCGATTACTCGGCCGCCAGTAAAGGCTACAGTCGCTTTTGGCTCTGCAATAATCACGTCTCCCAGCATGGCAAAACTGGCGGTGACGCCGCCGGTAGTCGGGTGGGTCAAAATTGGGATGTAAAGCAGTCTCGCTTCCCGATGGCGCTCCAGAGCCCCGGAAATCTTAGCCATTTGCATCAGGCTGAGCATACCTTCTTGCATTCTCGCGCCGCCGGAAGCGCAGACAATAATCACGGGTAAGCGTTCCCGCGTGGCGTGTTCGATGAGGCGGGTCAGTTTTTCTCCGACAACTGAGCCCATGCTGCCACCAATGAACTGAAATTCCATGACTCCGAGGGCGACGGTCAAATTTTCGAGTTTGCCGATGCCTGTTTCTACGGCGTCTAGGTGGCCGGTTTTTTCTTGGGTTTCGCGGAGTCGATCGCTATATTTTTTGCGATCGCGAAATTTAAGCGGGTCGGTGGCGTGCAGTCCTTCGTTAATTGGTGCCCAGGTATGGGGATCGATCAACTGCTCGATGCGATCGTCACTGTAAACTCTGATATGATGCCCGCATTCCAAACAAACCATTTGATTTGCTCGCAGGTCTTTGGTATAACTCAGAGCATCGCAAGCTGTGCATTTACTCCAAAGTCCGTCCGCGATTTCTCGTTCCGGCCGTTCTTGGGAGTTGGGTACTGATTTTCGGCGATTTGCAAACCAATCAAATAGAGACATTAAAAGTTGGTAATTGTTAACTGTTGACTGTTGACTGTTGACTGTTGACTGTTAACTGTTAGATTCGGGTTCCTCTTCAATGGGGCTGATGAGGAGCGATGCTGACGGATGGTGTTCTGGAAGAACTTGCAAAGCTGTAGCACTGCCCGCTCCTAAATAAGATGCTATGCCCAAGTCAACGATGCGAGCTGGGATTTGATGAGCAGCGAGGATTTGCTGCATCAATTCGGCTTCCCAGCGAAAGCTAGTAGTTTTTAGTGTAATCCAAGACACGGAATAATTTTACCAATTTTTGAGACAATGTTATGTTCGATCGCGCTTTGTACCGGCAGTTCGGAAACCCTAATTCGGGAAAAACAACTGCAAGTAAGTAGATAAGATCGCTTCGCCCCACAAAGCTGTAATTGCTGCACCGATCGCCAGAAACGGGCCGAAGGGCATTGGTTGACGCCGATCGAGCAATCCGATCGCGATCGCCCCGCCACCAGCAAAAGCCCCGGCTAGACAGGCGATAAACCCCGCTATCAGCAAGTATTTCCACCCCAGCCAAGCTCCCATCAAGGCAGCCAATTTGGTGTCTCCGGCCCCCATCGCATTCTGCCCAAAGGCGATCGAGCCTGCAAAACCAATGATATCAAACAGCCACAATCCGACAACTGCTCCTAGGATACCGCCGAGTACCAGATTGTTAACAGAGTCGATCGGGCTAAAAGTCGGCGACAAACCTTTTGCCACTTGAAAAACCAATCCAGCCACCAAGCCCGATCGAGTTAAAGAATTAGGCAAAGTCATTGTATCGCAATCAATCAAAGACAAAGCCAACAGCCAGCTAAACAAAACCCACAAACCCAGAGTTTGCACACTCACCCCAAACTGCCAGAAGATCAGCAAAAATAGCAAACCCGTAGCTGCTTCCACCAGCGGATAGCGGGCTGAAATCCTACTGCGGCAGTGATTGCAGCGTCCCCGCAGCCACAGCCAACCGAACACGGGTACATTTTCGTACAATCTGAGTTGATTTAAACATTTGGGACAGCGAGAAGGAGGGTTAATCACCGATAAACCCGCAGGTAACCGATAAACTACCACATTGAGAAAGCTGCCGATCGCTGAACCGAAAACAAAGACGATCGCGGTGACAAGGGAATTAAATATAATTTCCATTAAGTTATCTGTTGAATCTTGACTGTGGTTATTTATTAGTTATTAGCTGTGATATTTTTTACAGTAAATTCCCCATCAGGTGGGAGCTTAACAGTTGACAGTTGACAGTTGACTTCGGAGTGCGAAGTTTTTAGACAGGGGATTTAAGCCCCTGCCTAAAAACAATCCACCTAAAGGTGGGGGCTTAAATCTCCTGTGATGCAGGTTAGGAATCCAATTTCTAGTCATGAAAGATGCGGACTAAAGTCCTCACTACGAACCTTTTTTTGCAAGTTGGCGATGTATTTTTAGTTGTGAATTGTTACTTAGTAATCACCAACTGCCAACCGTCAACTGCCAACTGCCAACTGTCAACTATCAACTGTCAACTGCCAACTGCCTAATACATTTGAGATTCAATTTCATCAAAAGTAACAAAACGTTCACCGGGCAACAAAACGGGCTGCGAAGCAAAAATTAGCTGACCTCGATCGCTTCGGTGACTGACAACTACACCAGTCGGATGCTGCATCTGCTCGGAATGCACATTCAGATAAATACTATATGCCGATCGAGCAGCTCGGATTAAATCGGGAGCTAGCAAGCTTTGACTTTCGGAAATTGCGCTCGTGGGTTTTGGGTTGGGCTGGTATCGAGTCACTGGAAACTTATCATAATACTATGGGTCTAGCTGTTGTTGTTGGCTCTCTTATCGATCGAACAAACCTTATTTTTTTAAGAACAGACAAGGTGGAAATTAATAATAGATTAACCTACAATCCTCCCTTAGCTGCGATCGAACTGCGACTGCGAGCGCTCCTTTCTGCCCAACTGTACGCTGCTGCGTGGGTAGATCCGTCCCCCGCAACACTGATGGGGGTTTTCGAGCACCTGCGTACTCTCCGCTACATCCTCCACGACTACGTGCCTAGGCCCGTGTCCAAATCTCCGCCCAACCCAGGAGAGGTGCGCTACCAGTGGCAAACAGGAACTTTGCTGTTTACGGATTTGGCAGGGTTTACGTCGCTATTGGAAGCGAACGCTGCCCAGGGGCGCAAGGGAGCTGAAACGCTGCTGGGGGTGATTAACGACTATTTTGCCTCAATGATCGAAATTGTCAGCAAATCGGGCGGGGATTTGCTGGAGTTTACCGGAGATGCGATGCTGGTGCAATTCCTGGGAGGGATTGACCAAGAGGAGGATACAGCCAGGGCGGTGCGGGCGGGTTTGCGGATGCAGCGGGCGATGGCTCAATTTGCGAATATTGAAACGGCGCGGGGTGTTTTGTCTTTGAGGATGCGGGTGGGTATCCACTGCGGCCGCTACATTAGTGCTGATATCGGTACGCCGCTACGGATGGCCCACGTACTTCTGGGGCAGTCAGTTCAGCAAGCCAAGCAGGCTGAGGGTTCTGGGACTGTGGGGCGGGTGTGTTTGACTGAAACTGCTGGTTTGTGTTTGGGAGAGCAATTTCGTTTTGAGCCGGGGAAACCGGGTTATTTGTTGGTGGCGGATGATTTCACGGACGATCGCCTCGGAGAGTATGATATTACTTTGACTGGGCGACGGATGCCAAGTTCGGTATTGCTCGATCGCAGCGTTTCAGGTTTGGTCAGCGAAATCGAGGAAGCGGTGAAGCGGCTTGAACCCCTTGCTAGTTATATTCCCAAAACAATTCTGAGACTACTGGTTGAGAATGCTGACAGGCGAAAAATTCCGCCGGATTTTCCTGAACCGACGGTGATGTTTGTCAACTTGATTGGTTTACCGAAGTTGGTGGACAAAGCAACGCCAGCCGAAGAAGCCCGCCTGGTACTCGGCTGTTCTCGGGTTTTTGCGCTAATTGATGCTGTGGTGTCTGCGAAAGGGGGCGTGCTGCAAAAAGTAACGGCACACTTGGACGGTTCGGATATGCTAATTTATTTTGGCGTGCCGGATGTTCACACGAATGACCCCAGTCGCGCTGCTAGTGCGGCGATTGCGATCCGAGATATTATTGTAGACTTGCCTCCAGTAATTATCGGGGTTGAAGAGGTGAAAGTAAGCTGTCAAATTGGTCTGTCCCTAGGGCCGGTGTTTGCTGCTGAGGTTGGGGAACCGCGCGGGCGCAGGGAGTTTAATATCCTCGGCGATACGGTGAATACGGCGGCTCGGTTGATGAGCAAGGCGGAGGAAAACCAAATTTTGATTGGTAAAAGGGTGTTTGAGTCGATCGGGCTAAACTTCGATTGCGAGGCTTTGGGAGCTGTTTCTCTCAAGGGCAAATCTGCTCTGACTCCGGTTTTTGTTTTGCACGGTTCAAAGGTGGAGAGGGCAAAAGGAGGCGTTTAAATAACTTTGGTGGATAAATTATATAAAAATTAACTCAAACAATTTTAAATCAACTCAATTTGATGGTATAGTGATTGGTTTACATTAGTAATTGAGTAAGAAAATCACCATGATAGCTGAACTTATGGTACAACCATCTTACTGGATTGATAGTGACATATCGATTCAGAAAGTCAGAAATCTTTGCTTATTCAAATTTACCGAAAATCTGCAAGCTAGATTGGAAGAACTAGCTGAGGGAAAAAAGGCTAATCTTTTAACTTCAGAAGAGGTTGTAGAACTAGCAAGTTTACTAGAACTGGATCGAATTTTCACCTTAATTAATGCTAAAGTTATAGCAGCTTCATGTCTATAAACCGTGCTACTCGAAATTTAGCAAGAAGTAGAGCTGGTTTTCTTTGTGAGTATTGCCATTCTGCGGAAGAAAGTAGCTCTACTCTATTTACAATCGATCATATTTTACCTCGCTCAATTGGTGGTAGTGATGAACTCGAAAATTTAGCTTTAGCTTGTCATCGGTGTAATAATAATCGCTATAACTTTATTAGTGGTACTGACCCAGAAACTGAACAGGAAGTAACTTTATTTAATCCCCGTCAACAGCAATGGTTAGATCATTTTATCTGGTCTGCGGATGGTTTAGAAATAATGGGTATTACTCCAACAGGTAGGGGAAATTGCGATCGATTAGACCTTAACGATCGATATCATAATGAAAGAGCGATTATCAAAGCTCGTCGTTTATGGATTAGAGCAGGGTGGCATCCTCCCTCTAGCGATTATCGCCAAAATTCATAAGATCTATCTTACTATTCACTAGCCAATAAATCAAGTAGGGGCGAAGCATTCCCTACGACAATTTGTGATAGGATCGATAATTGAATTTAGCCAATGTTTCGCCCGGCCTCAACGACAATGTATTTTTAGCAACATAGGATGCAAAAACTGACAGATTATTGCTAAATTGTCGCCAAAGTCGATCGGCATAACTGCCATTATTGCGGCACAAGCTGCCCCGACGACAATCGCTTAATGCCCTCCATCGCCGTAGTTTCTCCAGCTTTGTCACCACCCTCGCGGGCAATTTTCAACGCTCGCTCGTAAGATTCGAGAGCTTTAGGATATTGACGGAGACTTTCATAAATCGTACCCATATTAATTAGCAAGCGTCCGATACTTGTCTTGTCGCCAATTGCTTCCAACATCGGTATTGCTTGCTGAAAATAGATTAGCGCTTGAGTATCTTTCCCCTGTTTGCGACAGGTAAGTGCCATATTGTTGAGGAGGCGGCCAACCCCAGCCCTGTCTCCAATTTCCCGGCGAATTGCTAAAGCTTGGTGATAAAATTCCATCGCTCTGTCAAAGTCGCCGATGTTGTAATATACGCCGCCCATGTTATTGAGAGTACGACCTAAATCGCGCCGATCGCCGCTCGTCGTGCGAATTGTCCGCGCTTGCTGGTAAAATTCGATCGCCTTGGCATAATTTGCCTGTTCTGCGTACACAGCCGCGATGTTGTGAAAAGATTCCGCTATTTCAATTTGGTCATCGGCAGTTTTGGCAAGTTCCAAAGCTTCTTGGTGCAGTTTCATCGCTTCGTCAAACTTATCCCCAATCCGGTTAACGAAACCGATGAGATTGAGAGTGCGCGCGATACGACGCCCTCCGCTGATTTCTCGGTGAATGACTAAAGCTTGCCGCAAAACTTCCAAAGCTTTGGGCCTCAAACCCATTTCGCCATAAGCTTCCCCGATATTGTTGAGGGTTTCGCCGATTCCGGCTTGGTCGCCGAGTTGCTTGCGAATTGCCAAAACTTGCTCAAAAGTTTGGATGGCTTCTCGAAACAAACCCTCGCGGTGCTGTTTTACTCCTGTTTCCAAGAGTTGATCTGCTTGCGTTTTGGGGTCTGTTGCTTGAGCGTGATCGATAGCTTGGGTCAGTGTAGCATCTATAATTGGGGCAAAGGCTTTCGCCTCTGAAATTGCCAGCAAGCTGAGTGTTGGCGATAAGACAATACTTATAGCTGCGACATAGCTGAAGCGGTAAGAGCGGCAGTACACCGATCGAGTCCTCCAATAGCCAAGTGATAACTATTAAGATAGAGCTTTTTGGGGTGTTCCTGCCGAATTTTTGTTAATTGCTAGGTTCTGGCTGGGCTTTTGTCTTGCCAGACTGCTAGAATCAGCGGCATATTGTTGAGAGCGGAGATGACAGCCCAGTTTTTGCTGGGTGGAAGCGATGCTTTTTCAGGGCTTTGCAAGATGATGTCCTGTTTGTCAAGTGTGATCCAAGCAATTCCTGACAAAACTTGAACTTCTCGATGAGTTTGAGGCAACCTGTAGACCTCGTTTTTCATTAGAATAATGCGATCCTCTTCGTTGGCGCAGCCCCCGTAGGGGCGGGCTCCGCTAACGGGCGCGGATAACTCAGAATATCTTTGAAGCATAGCATCTCCTTGGGAATTAAATCATCAAAAATCAAAAATTCAAACTTATTGCCTGAGCACTGAAATCTTGGGATTTTCCAAATTTTGTAGGGGCGGGTTCACCATTTTTTTTGATAACCGCAAACAACCTAAATAAACCCGCCCCCACACAACCAACAATCTCGATCGAGAGTCGTAACTATTGGTAATAATGCCGATCGATCCAAGCGCGCATTTGATCATCAGTCGCCGCACAGGTAGAGCGACCTGTAGCCCGATCGCAACCGTGCCACCAAGTGTTACCATCGTTGTCTGATGTCTGCCAAATTCTCAGTTGGTTCTCGCCAGCAGCCGCAGATAGGAAAAACTGCCAAACTTGATTCATCGCCGAAAACATGGATCGCCCTTGCTGTTTTTTTGTTAGTAAAGCTCGATCGCCAATCCCGACGAATCTCAATATTTTGGACATCCGCAACTTTTGAAAAGTAGACATAATCAACACCTCAATCGTGTTAAAATCAACAGGAAATGCACGCTAAAGTTGTCAATAGTTTGCTCATAATTACCGCAAAAAATTGATATGTAAATCCTGTGAAAATGAATCTGTTATCTGATAAATTAACCTTAACTCTTGACAAAATAACAATCAAAGCATTCCTTGCATAGCTTGCATGAATAAAATCGATAGATTGACATTCCAGGCAAAAAAGTCATGAATGAAATCAACACACGGCGGATGAAACTCTCTCAAATTCAGGCTTTGATAGCAGTAGCAGAGTGTCAAAACTTTAGTGGGGCGGCTTTGCAATTGGAACTGTCACAATCAGCCGTCAGCCACGCCATCGCCTCCTTAGAAACCGAATTGGGAGTGCAACTGTTCCATCGCGGGCGACACGGTGCTCAACTAACGCCCGTCGGGGAAAGGGTAGTGATTCACGGGCGTCAAATAGCCCGCGCCTTGGAAATGATGGTGAAAGAAGCGGATTTAGAAAAAGGTTTGCAGGGAGGCCAGGTGCGGATAGTTACTTTTCGGAGTGTCGCAACTCATATCCTGCCGGGTATTATAGCTCAATTTCGCGATCGCTTTCCCAACATTGCTGTCAGCATAACTGAAGTCTATTATACCCAGGCTGTGGAAGAGGCTTTGCGATCGGGCAAAGCAGATATCGGTTTTGTGTCTCTTCCCATCTCGGATGAATTTGAAACAAGGGAAATTTTACGAGATAAATATATTGTTTTACTGCCGCCAACTGCCAAATTACTAAATACTAAGATTACTTGGGAAGAATTAGCGGCTTATCCGCTGATTTTGCAGCCGCCAGAAACAGCTTGTTCTCTACCGCTTCGCAAGTATTTAACAACTTCCGAGTTGCCCCTAAATATCGCTTATGAACTCAGCGAAGATTCAACTATTGTGAGTATGGTGTTGCAAGGTTTGGGTACTGCAATTTTGCCACGTTTGGCAGCGGAACCAATACCTGCTTCGGTGAAAGTTTGCAGTTTACCAGCAGATTTTGAAAGGATAATTGGGGTGGCTGTTTTGAGAGATGCGCTGTTAATTCCGGCCGTGTTTGCGTTTTTGGATTTAGTTAAAAGTCGTGCAGAGGTTGAGAGTGAAGGCGAGTTTCCGATCAACCCCTCATGACTGGTTAACTTGTTATTTGTAATATTTTGACTTTAGTTCAAGTGCAGAACAAAAACTATTGAGGCTATTTAATAAAGCATTGTAGTAAGAATAAGCATCGTCGCGTTCGTTCTGAAGATGGGCATACAAGGCTAGTTCTGGCTCTGATGCTAGAGGCTCCTGCGGAATATCCAAGCCTGCTTCAGTTAAGCGCACGGATGCTATCGCGATTAATAGTGACCAATTGTATTATTTCTGCCATGATGAATATCATCTAGACCAGGTAAGATTAACTCCGATCCTGGCAATTCATTTAGTTCCATTATTGATTCCTCTCTGATGTACTTTCACAACGGTGAATAAATTGTTCAATTTTATTTCTCAGAAGATCGGGATCGAGATAAGGAAACCGGATCAATTCAGATTCGATCGCCTCAAAGCAATCACGTAGTTTTTCTAAAGAAAATAATTTCTGTTCATACATGGCTTGAACATCATCAATGTCGCGGTTATATCCCCTAGATAGCTTAGAAAGAGCTTGGGCTGTGAAGTCATAATGGTAAAACGAGATTTCACCTTGCCGCCCAATAAAGACACTTCTGTCACGCCATCCTGGAAGCGGTGGTAAGAAGTCCTGTGGGGAAGCCAGTTCAATATTGATGTCCAATTCTTGTTTGAGTTTGGCAATTGCTTGGAAAATACCTGGAGGTTCAGGATCTAGACGAATATCAATATCAACAGTAGAACTACGCCAGCCAATGAGTAGAGCGCTAGCGCCACCTGTAAAATAGATACAGCCTGAACCACGGGCTTCTCTACCTAAGACTTTCATGAGTTGTTCAATTTTCTGAGGATCGACATTTGAGCGCATGATTGTACATCAGCACAAGTGAGCTTATTTAATTTAACAGATCGCACCAAGCTCTAGCTCGATATACGCTTCAACTTCCATGTCCAAGTAATCACTATCCCACATTGCCATCTCTGCGATCCGCCATTTACCGCTATATTGCATTGTTTTCAACCTCCGCTTGTATTATTTTTCACTGGTTCCTAGGCTCTGCTTAGGAACGAATAACTTATTTTAACTCCCGAATGCGATCGCACCTGTCAAAACTTCTGATAAACTCAAAAGCAGGTGCAGCCGTTTCAGTGAGTGCTTGTTATGAAAATCCTTCACGGAACTTGGATTCCCCAGCCAGGAGAAGAATTTATCCAGCAGGGAGCATTCTACCTGTGGGTTGAAACGATCGAACAAAAGCAGTTTCGTAAACCTACCCAGCGTCATCCCCGACAAAGTGCTGCGGCGGATTTGGCGACGCTGTTGAGCACAGAGCTAGGAATTAAACCACCACTTCCTCGCCAGATCGAAGACTTGATTTCGCCCCAGTATTTTTTGTTACCAACCGTTGACAATCAACCCTTACCTTCCCTGGAGCTATCTCGCTATCTGGAGGAAGAATTACCAGAATCATTCGAGCTTCAATATTGGCAGATTGATTGCTACAAAACTGTCACTTCAGACAAAACAGGCGGTTTTGTTAATAACGTTGTCAGCCTGATCGATGACCTGCATTTTATGGCGCTGCACAACCTAGCAGAGATTCAGCTTGGAGCAGATTTGCTATTTTGGTTTCACTACACTCAAGCACTCAAACGAATCATTTTCAAAGACCAGTATATTCCCGCTCTCACTTATCGTGAATTAGTTGCTGCGAAAGTTTATGAAGCCAAAGGTAAGTCGGCGAAATCAACCGAGGAGACTGTTGTTTCTTCAACGAAAACTAAGGGACGACAAGCCAAAACTACAACTACAACCAACAGTCAACGGATGGCCAAAGGCAAAGCAATAATCGCGGCCGCGGGCGCAAAATTATCTGCTAGCAAAGTTGAAATATATCCGGGCTGGGAGTTCATTGGCGAAGAGTACGAAACAACTATTCAGCAATATGTAGAATATATGCCGTTGGTTTGTGTGGCGGGGGTGAACCAGCCACGGGAAACTCCAGAATTTTACGATCGCACAACTCTATTACGACACTTTTCGGAGTCTTTGCTGGTCAATATTCTGACTCATCTGCCGACTACTCAACTCTTTGAAAAAACGATTGCTGATTCTCTTGTTTTCGACTGTTTGCATGGTAGTGGCAAAGTTGCAAAAACTAGCATGGAACAGTTTAAGCAATGGCAGGGATGGCACGATCGCATCGATCGCACTCAATCAGAGCAATCGTTCCATCTCTACTTTAAGTTACAAGATCCAGCCGAGTCAGAAGCTCTTTGGGAACTTCAGTTTCAGGTTGCGCCCAAGGCAGATCCGTCGCTGCGTTTATCACTACAAGACTATTGGCGGATGCGTGCTCCTGAACAAAAACAAATCCAGAAGCAGATGGGAGAAGGATTTGAGCAACAGTTGCTGATGAATTTGGGCTACGCTGCTCGAATTTATCCTACCCTATGGCCGGGACTGGAAACTGATCAGCCGATCGGCATTGGGCTGAATTTGGAGTCGGCATTTGGGTTTCTTAAAGAGTCTGCATGGGTGTTGGAAAATGCGGGCTACAAGGTGGTTGTACCTGCGTGGTACACTCCCCAAGGCAGAAAACGGGCAAAAGTCCGCCTCAAAGCTAAGGGCAAATCCCTCTCTGTGGGTGAAGATAAAAGCAAGCAATATTTCTCGTTCGATCGACTGGTAGAGTATCAGTATGATTTGGCGATCGGGGGTGAACCAGTTAACGAACAGGAATGGAACCAACTGGTGAGTACGAAAACCCCACTGGTGCAGTTCCGAGGGCAATGGCTGGAACTAGATCAGGATAAGATGCGGCAAATGCTGGAATTCTGGAAAACTCATCAGCAAGACAATCCAGAATTGAGCCTGTTGGATTTTCTGAAGCTGACGACGGAAGATCATGAAGATGTCGAATTAGAAGTCGATCGCAATAGTAGTTTAGCCGAAATGCTGAACAAACTCGGTGATAAAAGTCAACTTCAGGCGATCGACAATCCCGAACATTTGCAGGGTAATCTGCGCGAATATCAAAAGCGGGGAGTCTCCTGGTTACAATATCTGGAACAGCTAGGATTGAACGGTTGCCTTGCCGATGACATGGGTTTGGGCAAAACAATTCAAGTGATTGCTAGACTGCTTCAGGAACGAGAAATAGCCACAAAAGCAGGGATAAAAAACATCCCGCCAACCTTACTAATTGCACCTACATCGGTAGTCGGCAACTGGTATCATGAAATTCAGAAATTCGCACCGCAATTGCAGGCAACAATCCATCACGGCACGCAACGAGCCAAAGAAAGCAAAGCATTTAAGCAAACCTGTCGGGAAAATGATTTGTTAATCACATCCTTTGCTTTGGCCAGACTCGATGCCAAGCTGCTAGGTGAAATTAAGTGGCATCGCATCGTGCTGGATGAAGCGCAGAACATAAAAAATCCGAAAGCAGCTCTAACTAAAGCAATTCTCAAACTGAATGCGCCCCATCGGTTAGCAGTGACAGGAACGCCGATCGAAAACCGTTTGTTAGATTTATGGTCAATCTTTAACTTCCTCAATCCCGGCTATCTGGGCAATCAAACCCAATTTCGGCGTAACTTTGAATTACCGATTCAAAAAAACAACGATATCCGTCAATCTGCAACCCTCAAAAAGCTAGTAGAGCCGTTTATTTTACGACGAGTTAAAACGGATAAATCCATCATCAAAGACTTACCAGATAAAGTTGAACAAAAGCTATTTTGCAATCTAACTAAAGAACAAGCATCTCTTTATCAAGCAGTCGTCAAAGATGTTGAAACAAAAATCAATGAATTGGAGGGTATCCAGCGCAAAGGATTGATATTGGCGACGCTCACCAAGCTGAAACAAATCTGCAATCATCCGATGCAGTTCTTGCAGGATGGCAGTGAATTTACGCCAGAGCGATCGCATAAACTCACCCGTCTGAGCGAAATGGTAGAGGAAGTATTAGACGAAGGAGAAAGCTTATTAATCTTTACCCAATTTACTGAACTAGGTCAAGCTCTAGAAAAGTATTTGCGCCAAGTCTGTCACTACAAAACATACTATCTATCCGGTAGTACATCTCGCCAGAAACGAGAGCAGATGATCGTCGATTTTCAAGATCCAGATACAGAGCCTTCAGTGTTTGTTTTGTCCCTCAAAGCAGGAGGCGTAGGAATTACATTAACCAAAGCTAACCATGTGTTTCACTTCGATCGCTGGTGGAATCCCGCAGTCGAAGATCAAGCAACGGATCGCGCCTTTCGGATTGGTCAACAGCGCAATGTTTTCGTCCACAAATTTGTGGCTATGGGAACCTTAGAAGAGCGCATTGATGAAATGCTGGAAGACAAAAAGAAGCTAGCAGGAGCGATTGTTGGCGCAGATGAATCGTGGTTAACAGAATTGGATAACGAAGCATTTAAGAAATTAATTGTTTTAAATCAAAGCGCCATTATGGAGTAAGTTAATAGTTGACAGTTGACAGTTGACAGTTGACAGTTGTAGGGTGCGTCGCCACCAACCATCACAAACCTCAATCAACCATCTCGTAGCGACGCACCAGAAAGTAGACAGTTGACAGTTACATAGTACGCGAATCAAAAGAATTTGACTATTTCTGATCTGCGATCGCAATATACAATTTAAATGCACAACAGCTTAATATCATGAGCAAATTTAGTCGCACCTGGTGGGGTCAAGAATTTATTCAAGCATTGGAGCATATCTCTGATGACGGTCGTTTAAGCCGGGGTAGAGCTTACGTCAACAATGGCAAAATCACTTTCTTTGAGATTAAAGATGGCATCGTCGGTGCTACAGTTAGAGGTTCGATCAATGCCTATTTTGGGGTTTACAAAGAACCACTTTACATAACCACGATCGAGTTTCATGACATTAGTGCCGCTAAATGGGCTGCGGCGATCGCATTAATCGCCTCTAGAGCTAGTTTGATCTCCAGACTGCTGCTGAACGAAATTCCTAGTAATATTGAAGATTCTTTTACAACCCTAGGCTTAAATCTGTTGCCTCACGGGGAAAAAGATTTTAATGCCCAGTGCTCTTGCCCAGATTATGGCAATCCCTGCAAACACATTGCCGGAGTCTATTATCGAATAGCTGCCGAACTCGATCGCGATCCATTTCTACTCTTTGAATTGCGGGGACTTTCACGAGAAGATTTACATAAAGAACTAGCAAAATCGCCTTTGGGTCAAGCACTTTCGGCAGAATTGCAACTGTCTCAAGGTTCACTCAAACCAGCCGAATCTTATTACACTAAACCTACCATAGTTGCCGCTGAACCTGTTGAGCGATTGCAGGATTTTTGGCAAGGAACCAAGCGTTTGCCTCAAACTATGGAACCTGTAGTAAAGCCATTAGTTGCTGGTATTCCGGTCAAAAAGCAAGGCGATTTTCCGGCTTTCTGGCACCGTAATAACTCGTTTCTTGAAGTGATGGAAGAGCTTTATGAGCAAGTCAGAAATAAAAGTCCACTTTAATGTAATATCAATTCCGGTTCTGTCTCTTATACACATCT
>PVWI01000412.1 GCA_003003725.1 filamentous cyanobacterium Phorm 6
GCGGTTGCGGATGTGAAACCGGCTGATTATAGTAGTGAGAAGTTGCCGAAGCGATCGCTCCCGAATAGTTTACCATTAGCACCGGTAGCGGATATTTTGGCAGAGTTGGGAAGCTTGAAACAGCCGCACCAAAAGCTCATCGGGTTTGCAGCACAAACTGGGGATATTGTCAAGCCTGCGATCGAGAAATTGCGGGCTAAGATGCTGGATGCGATCGCCGCAAACCCGATCGATCAAATCGGTGCAGGTTTTGGCAGCAATACCAATCAAGCAATATTAATTAATGCCGCCGGTAAGCAAGTAGAAATAGCACCTTGCAGCAAACTAGAAATGGCTCACAGATTGTTAGATTTTGTGATGGAAGAATGAGGTTCGTAGTAAGGACTTTAGTCCTTATTGATTAAAGCCAAATAGAAAGGACTGAAGTCCTCACTACGAACCTAATAAACTTGTTATAAATTAGCAGTTTCTGGGGATAATTCTAATTCCATAAAGTCCGTTGATTCTGTCTCAGCAGGCAACTCAATATCTGCGACACTAATTTCTAGTTTAAATCCTAACGCTTCCAGTAATTCTACCAAACTATAAATTTCCGCACCGCCGCTTTCAGTCAGCATCTTATCAAGTTTTTCGTGATATTTTTTTGCTGACTCCGAAAGAGCATTCATCCTGATTCGAGCCTCAATCACCTTTCTGATGGCATTTCTCAAGAGTGCTGATTCAGGGTCTTTTTCTTCCAAGATAGCCCCGATAAATCCAGCAGCGTGTTCAGCATCTTTGAGAGATTCAATGAGAGACTCGTAATAGCTATCGCTCGTCGGCATTTTCATTTCTTTCATAGTCTGCTGAATACTCCTTCGCTTTGAGAATATCTTGTTCTTGGGTACTTTTATCCCCACTACAGAGGAGAAGTACAATTGTCTCTCCTACTTGTCTAAAATAAATCCGGTAGCCCGGGCCGTAGTTGATCCTGAGTTCAAAAACTCCTTGTCCTACTGACTTATAATCCCCGAAATTGCCGAGAATAACTCGCTCAAGCCTTGCATCAATCTTAACTTGGGCTTTGCCATCTCGTAGGGAATAGTACCACTCTAAGAAAGGAATCCTGCCATCGGGTCGGATGTAACGTCGAATTTCCCTGGGTTGTACTTCCATAATTTTATCCTACTTTATTGACAATTTCTATCGTAGGGCGATCGACACCGCATTAAGTGGGCAAATAAATCATACTTAAGACAGAGGCATTCTACCAACAAAATAGTAAACCTTGTTTGAGGAAACAAAGTTTAAATTAAACAGGGATTGTCAATGAATTTTAAATCGATCGCAAAAACCAGTCTACTACTCAGCAGCGTGATAATTAGCCTCGGATTGCAAACACTTCCAGCCGCCGCCGCAGTCACCGACGCGCAAGTTTCCGCCCTCGTAGAAGCGCTGCGACAAGCCGCGCCGCCGCAAACCGCAAATGACGGAATGTACAGTCAGTGGCAAGTTTTACCGGGTAATATTTCCCGCTGGGCAAAATTTTGTACCAAACAAGATTTAACACCGCAACAATTTGAAGCCGACGCGACAAAAGCCAAATCAATTGTTACCTGTATCGTGGGCGATTTGCTGCGCGACGAATACAAAGCTAGCAGCAACAATGAATTAACCGCTGTACGCCGCGCCGCTTGCTGGTGGATGACTGGGGAATCCGCAGCTTGCAAAAGCGGCGCAACTGCTACTTTTGCGGATAAGGTTGTCAGCGGTTATCAGCAGCAGCGGGCTAAAAAGTAAGGTTTGTGCTGACGGGATCTCGATTTTTTTGACCGCTGATTAAGGCAGATTAGCGCAGATTAACGCAGATGTGCGATCGGTTTCATTCCCCGATCGCCAATTCATCTTTTTTGCAAATAACTCTTAGCCTAAATCCTAGCGCATCCAAATACAATTTCTGCGTTCAGGACTAGCCGAATTTCCCTCGGTTGTACTTCCCTGATTTTTGTGAAATATACATATTAGCCTGTGCAGGTTTGACTATGTGACTGAATTATTCATTTTCTGCCTGACTTCTCATCAACTTTTGCACACTCCCCAACGCCCGATTTAATTCATAACTCTTTCTTTCCGAATTATGCAAAAAAGCCTGCTGTTCTTCTTCAATCATTAACACATCCTGCCGCACCAAACCATCTAATAATTTTTGAGCGGCACCGAATAAACTATCTTTGATAAACCTACGAAACCTAACAGGCAATTTATGCAGCCGCCAAAACGCATTTAATGAGGTAAAATGAATTAAATAAGCGCGAGTTGCTGTCTCGCTTACCGGACAAACCAAGCAGTAAATCTTAAAGTCGCTTCCCAAAGTTGAAACCCAATGCGGGTAAACGTAACTCACCTCTAGCGGTTCCGGGTGCAGCTTCCGCAGAGATTTAAAAAATAACTGGGAAATTGACCAGATTTTATCTATTTTGTAATAACTTTCTGCCTGATAGCAAGCTGTTACTTGATGCTCGTCTTCTGCTAAAGTATCTAATACCGGATTTGCCCAAGCTTGTAAGTCTTCGTGCAAGTGTCCGTGGTACATATCCATCAAATTTTCAATTAAAAATGAATAGTGTGCCTGACAGTCGATGACTGAAACTGTGGCAATATAATTGAGATGTTCCCATTCTGGCAAATCTAGTAAATCTATTTTTTCGGCTTGGGTTTCGTCGCCGGGAAACAGCCAAATAAAACCGTTTTGTTCTTGGACTGGATAGGAGCGAATTTTGCAGTTAGGTAGCTTTTGATTTTCTGCTAAATAATCGACTTCGGCGCATTCTCCCATTGCATTTAACCGCCATCCGTGGTAAGCGCATTCGATTAAATCGCCTTTAATTTTGCCGTGGCTGAGTTTGACTTGTCGGTGCGGGCATCTGTCTTCTAAAGCGTTGATTTTGCCTGCACTGTCGCGGAAAAGCACGATCGCCCGATGCCACAATATCACGGGTAGTGGCTGACTCTGTACCTCTGTGCTGCGGGCGACTGCATACCATTGCTCCAAATTAATGCTCAACTCGCGGATATGAGTTTTTTGTTCCCTTGCAGATGCGGATTTTAGCGCGTTGTCTTGCATTACAAATATTCCCAAATAACGCCCATAAAACAGCCCAGTTTTACAAAATAACAGCCGGGAAAGTAACGACCATAAATCTTTTTAAATCTCCCTTCTGACAGATACCTGTCGCTGGCTAAATGCTTCAACCAGCTTGGTGAAAATCTAAATTTTAATAATCTTGAAGCATTGCGAAATCCGTATTTGGAACAGTCGGGCATATAATTTCTCGCTGCACCTATTATGTAGCCGAGTGTAGCAGGTGTTTCGACTTCCGATACATTATCTAAAAAGACGACTTTGCCGTGCGGATTTAATAATATTTTAATTGCTTGGAATGTAGTGGGGAGATGTTTGAGGTGGTGAAAAGTGGAGCAACTTACGATTAAATCGAATTTGCGATCTTCGAGTTCTTCCAAGCTGCTGACATCCATTTGGATGTATTCTATATTGGGTGCGGGGCGTTTGTGGCGGGCGATATCTAGCATTTTTCCCGACAAATCTACCGCCACTACTCGATCGTAATACTTAGCTAATTCAAAAGCAAGAATTCCAGAACCGCAGCCAATATCTAATGCTGTACCTTTGCTGGCAGACAGGTTTTTAGTAAAGAAATCATTCTGGCTTTGCAAGGTGGCAGCGAAATCATATTCTGTTGCAAAAACATCAAACGCTACAGATTTATTGCGAATTTTTCGGTTACTTTTTAGCATTAATTTTTGCCTGAAACTCATTTTATATTTTAACCGCAAATGCACGCGGATAAACACCAAAGATCAACAGTTTCCTCGGACATCGGAATTATATTTTTCCGAAGGCAGTGCGCTCAGGACTACAAACCAATTTGATCAATAGATCATTGCGAAAAAACAATAGTAGGTTGTAGGGTCGGGTTTAGCTAAGAATCACGGAGATACAAGCCAGTTTGTGAAGGCAAAACCCGCCCTCCCATCTAAATGTTTATCTGTACCAGCCTACTTAGTCGTCGTTCCAGCGGACAGGATATAAACCCGCCCCGCTGCAAACCTTAGATTTTCAGCACGCCTTCTGGACTGTCTCTTATACACATCT
>PVWI01000010.1:0-21718 GCA_003003725.1 filamentous cyanobacterium Phorm 6
ATGGCACTCGTGAGCAATTAGCAAACCCCACAGTCTGCCGGGAAATTTAAAATTACAACTTCCGGCTGTAGGAAGTGAATTTTCTTCGCTTCTGGATGTCACAATCGGCACGATCAGATTAGCTTTTACCTGCAAACTATCTAAAAAATCAACGTGACAAGGCTCTAAGCCAGCATTAAAAATATCATTAATTGCTTTGACTCGTCCTTGCTGGTAAAGATCGGCGTAGTCTCCCCTGAAACACTTATCAGCCCCCATATCTCCTAAAATAGAAGGCCAAGGAACCGTCATGTCTTCAACGACAACTTTTCCCTGCCAGTTATCTTGAAATTGGTAGATAATTACCCGATCGCACTGCAACATTTGGCGGACTTCCCTCACCGCTGTTTGCAGGATAGTTTCCAGATCCAGGGTACTGCGAATTTGGTTGCCGATCAGCCGCAGCAGCGATTCTTTTTCGGCTTGACGGCGCGTTTCGCTGTAGAGTTTTGCTTGATTGATCGCGATCGCCAATTGCGAAGCCACTCCTTCCAAAAGTTGCTGTTCCCAATCGGTCCATTCTCGTTCGCGATCGCACTGATGCAAGCCAATTATGCCATTCACTTCACCTTGATAGCGAGTAGCTACTGCCAGCATTGACTTAATTTCCAAAGATAAAGCAATTTTTCGGGTTTGTTCGTTCAATCCGGGAAAATCCAGAAACTTCGTCAATGCTAGTGACTCTTGCTGAGAAATGACTGCGCTCAAGTGCGGGTTATCGGTAATCGGTACTTTCATACCCAATTGAATCGGATAATCTCCCGCGTTGTACTCTCCACGCGTGACTAAAGTTTTTTCTGTATTTGATTCTTTGACTAAAATGCTGACGCGGCTGCACTGTAGCGCTTGCCCCAACAATCTGCAAGCAGATGTTAAAATTTGTTCGATGTCAAGGGTGCTGCGAATTTCGTTATTAATTTCGTTCAGCAAGTTTGATAGCTGAACTTGCTGCTGCATCTGCACGATCAGGGCTTTTTGTGCGTCTATTTCTGGTAACAAAAGACCTTCTTCCTGTCTCCAATTTCCTGATTCAGGCAACCGGCAAGTTAATTTCTGCCAGGGGTTTTCGTGTTCTTGTATTTTTAAAGACATATTTACTCAGTAGTTTTACAGGTTATTGATTTAGTCTGGTTTTTTATACCTGAGCTTACCCCGCCAACAGCCCGATCGCAGCTACCAGGACTATTGGAATCTTCATACATTATAAAGGATGCAGTATGAGGATAGCAATTATTTCCTTTACAAATATTTATCACTATAAATTATGCGTTCTGTAGCCGACAAAGCTAATTAGGCACGCACCATTAAAGTGCATCAGATGTCAATTAAAGTTAACCGCCATATTAAGCGAATAAAACTCATCTAAAATCTATCTTTAGTTTAATGTTTGTGCGCGATCGACATGAAAAACTCATCAAATGCTGACAATTTTCACCCCAGAGCAAGAAAGAGCAACCTTACATCTGGATTGACAGGTAAAGGTAAGATTAAAATAGCTTTGGCGATCGGCAATTCGCGGCTGCACTGGGGACTATTTGCGGGCAAAACTCTGGAGAAAACATGGGATACAGAGCATCTCAAAGCTGATGCTGTTTCCCGGCTCTGTGAGGCAGAAAAAGCGGAATATTTGGTGGAAACGGTGATGAGGTCGATCGAGCAAATATCTGATCGCCATATCCCTGATGTTCCCGCTACTACCGCTGTTTCTAATCTTCACACACTTTCTGTAGTGCCACTACCTCTAGTTTTGGCATCAGTAGTTCCCCAGCAAACAGCAATCTGGCAGAGTTATCCTGAAGTCCGAATTATGACTTTAGACCAGTTGGCGATCGGGGGAATTTATCCTACCCTTGGAATTGACAGAGCTTTGGCTTTATTGGGTGCTGGCAACCAATTGGGTTGGCCAATTTTACTTATAGATGCTGGTACAGCTTTAACATTTACTGGGGCTAATGTCAATAGGTATTTAATTGGGGGCGCAATTTTACCGGGTTTGGGTTTACAGTTGTCGTCCCTAGGGAAAAAAACCGCTGGACTGCCATTAGTAAGCTTACCAGAAAGTCTGCCGTGCCGCTGGGCAAAAGATACTGCTGGGGCAATTCAAAGCGGAGTTGTGTATGCGACGGTGGCAGGAGTTAGGGATTTTATTGAAGATTGGCGGTGTTTGTTTCCTAATAGCAAAATTGCCATCACCGGGGGCGATCGAACTTTGCTACTGCAATATCTCGCCTCAGCCTTTCCCGATACAGCCGCCTCGGTAATTGACGCACCAGATGCTATTTTTTGGGGAATTAGTCAGTTAACAGTTGACAGTTGACAGTTGACAGTTGTCAGTTGACTGTTGACTGTTAACTGTTGACTGTTAACTGTTGACTGTTGTTAGCAATGCCCAATGCCCAATGCCCCATTCCCAATGCCCAATTCCCAATTCCCAATTCCCAATTCCAAATTCCAAATTCCCAATGCCCAATTTACTTAGCAAATTCGCGAATATACTTAGCAACAAGATCCGGCACTTCCTGTGGCAAATTGCTTTCCCCGGGACTGACAAATTGCAGTTCGGCATTAGGAATTAGAGCAGCATAGGATTGACACAGAGATGAAGCTGCGATGGTATCTTCAGAACCTTGCAAAACCAAAACAGGCACTTTTAGCAAAGCCAAATTGTCATCAACTAACTCTGCTGTAATTTCAGCCCGCCGCCGCCTGAACAGCAACTGCATGGCAATTGGGGACTGCATCAATTGCTGTCTGAACTTGAACAGTCCGTCAATCTTGTTTTGGTAGCCCAGCAACTTAGCAATTGGATAAATCGATCGCAAAAACCAGAAAGCCAGCGGAGGTTGACCAATTAGCCACCTAGCCGTCTGCCATCGCGCCCGCCGATGCCCAACCTTGACGCCTTCTGGGGCCAACAACACTAAACCCTGAACTCGATCGGGATATTTGATCGCGTAGCCCGCGGCCACCCAGCCGCCCACAGAGTGACCGATTAAATAAACCTGTCGCAGCTTCAAAGTATCGAGGTATTGGGCGAGACATTCTACTTCCAGGTCGATCGAATAATGAACATTCGGGCGTTCCGAGTCGCCAAAACCCAGCAAATCCGGTGCGAAGCATTGGAAGTCGGGGCTCAAATGCTCGATCGTCCGCAGCCACTGACTGCCGTCGTCCCAAGAACCGTGCAAAAATACTAAACTTGGGCCCAAACCGACTTCGCGCCAGAAGATGTTCCCTACAGAGAGTTTGATTCGAGAATTTCGTAACAGTGAGTACATCCGGTTAAATATTCAGGAATAAAAAGATTATTAAATTAATGTTCAGAGATTATAAATTAAAGTAGGGAAACATTAAAAATTAATTCCACACTTATGGCTATCAACTTTTGACTCCGCCCAAAAACGGATACTTGCTTTCCGACACTCAGAGTGGAGAGAGCAAAATTTTAGACCCTATTTTTCACTCAGTCGAGAGTTCTGGCAAGTCTGCTAAAATTTCTGCTGCGTGAGATTCTGGTTTGATTTTCCGATAAATCCTCTCAATCGTACCATTAGGGGCGATCGCGAAAGTCGATCGAGTAATGCCCATAAATTCTTTGCCCATAAATTTTTTGAGTCCGTAACAGCCGTAGGCGGTAGCGACTTCGGCGTTTGAGTCGCACAGCAAAGGAAAAGGCAGTTGATATTTGACTGTAAACTTGGTGTGAGATTTTGCCTCATCAGTGCTAACGCCGAGCACTACAATATTGCGCGACTCGTAGTCTGAGTAGATGTCGCGAAAGGCGCAAGCTTCTTTGGTACAACCGGGGGTGTTATCCCGAGGATAAAAGTACAGTACAACTCGCCGCCCCCGAAAATCTGCGAGGCTGACAAGTTGGCCGGCAGCGTCGGGCAGGCTGAAGACAGGGGCTAGGTCACCAGGATTGAGTGTCATTTGTGGTATTTGTCAAGAGTTTGTAGAAATATTTTCGCAAATAAACAAGATTGCGTGCCGATCGGGCCCAGATGAAGAGCGACTCAAGAAACTCTGATTCGGGCGAGTGTTCTTCTCGATCCGTAAGAGTGCTGGGTGTGATATAGTCGTAATCGGTCTAAAATTGAGTATAACTAAACAACGTAAAAACTTAACTCGATTAGTTGAGTGCGTAGTCACACCGATCGGTGTTGCGGTTTAGCCAAGCTAAATTTGAAGAAAACCTAGCTACAGAAAGAGAACTGAGCGAGTACGGTAGGACATACCGGAATGCACGTTTGGGGAGAAGACACCTCTACTTTGGCGCTCAGAAATTCTGTCGCAAGCAAGTGACTTCGCCCAAGCAAGAATGTCAGTAACGAAGAGTGTTCAGACTGTCAAAATTAAGAATCCCTGGACGTGAAAGCCCGGGGAGTGTCCAAGTTTATTAGTGAGGTCATAATGGCTAAGCGCCGAAATCTCAAGAAAGAGAAGGCACAACGAAATCAAGCATACGCTCGCAAGTTTCGCAAGCGGAGAAATCAAGATATGTTCTCCAACAAGAGAAGGCGATTTGACGGCGGTAACGGCGGTGGCATGGGCGCCATGACCAGCGGCGGTGGCAGGGACAAAGACATGGCTGCTGCTGAAGATTAATTGAGTCAGGCTATCTGCCGAAGTTAGAACCAGAGTCAAAAACTCGATCGTTCTTTCGTAGATAGCCAGCCTGAATTTTCAAGAGAATTCAACGATGTTTAGGCGATTCGATCGCGCGCAGCGACAAGTGATTTTCTCACTTGTTCAAAGCCGGTACCCCCGTAACTATTGCGAGCTGCCACCACTTGCTGAGGTGCGATCGCGCTGTAAATGTCTGTCTCAAAGGCTGGGTGCAAGTCTTTCCACTCAGAGAGTGTCAAATCTTTGAGGAGTTTGCCCCCCGAAAGACAGGTTTTGACGACTTTGCCCACGAGGTTGTAAGCTTCTCGGAAGGGAACGCCCTTGGCGGCCAAATAGTCTGCTACGTCTGTAGCGTTAGAAAAGTCTTCTGCAACCGCTGCGGCGAGGCGTGAGCCATTAAACGCGATTCCTTCCCGCAGCAAAATCGTCATTGCTTCCAAGCAACCTTGTACAGTTTTGACGGTATCAAACAAAGCTTCTTTATCTTCTTGCAAATCTTTGTTGTAGGCCAAAGGTAGTCCCTTCATGACTACGAGCAAAGCTTGCAAGTGTCCGAACACCCGCCCCGCCTTGCCCCGCACCAACTCCGGCACGTCGGGATTTTTTTTCTGCGGCATGATGCTAGAACCAGTAGCGCAGCTATCTTTGAGCGTGATAAATCCAAATTCGTGAGAAGACCACAAAATCATTTCTTCTGACAAACGGCTCAGGTGTACCATAATCAAGCTGGCGGCTGCCAGAAATTCGATCGCAAAATCTCGATCGCTCACTCCATCCAAGCTATTAGCATAAACCTTGTCAAATTGCAAGAGTTCTGCCGTATAGTGTCGATCGATCGCGAAAGTCGTCCCCGCCAGCGCGCCGCAACCCAAAGGCGAAATATTCACCCGCTTCAAGACATCGCCGAGACGTTCCCAATCGCGATCGGTCATTTCAAAATAAGCTAAGAGGTAATGAGCCAAACTAATCGGCTGAGCGCGCTGCAAGTGCGTGTAACCGGGGATTAAAGTTTCGACATTACACTCGGCAATTTCCAGCAAAACCCCTTGAAATTCCCGCAATTGTTCGCGAATTTCTGCGATGCGATCGCGCAAATACAAGCGAGTATCAGTGCCGGCTTGGTCGTTGCGCGATCGGGCCGTGTGCAGCTTTTTGCCCGCATCCCCGACGATATCCGTCAGCCGCTTCTCTACAGCGAAGTGAACGTCCTCTGCATCAACTCCCGGCACAAAAAGACCTTGGCGATATTCGCGACGGATCTGTTCCAAACCATTGACTAACTGCTCGCCTTCTGATGCGGAAATAATCCCTGTTTTGGCGAGCATTTTCGCGTGAGCCACAGAACCAGTCAAGTCGTACTCAATCAGTTCCATGTCGAAGCCAATACTAGCATTGAATTGGGCGATCGCCGGATGCAGCGCCGATTCAAATCTTTGACTCCAAGTTTTTTGTTGTGTTGTCATTGCTGAAGCTAAAACTAGATTATATCTTGCTTGTAGAAGTCTCTAAAAACCGTTTTTTAGTCAGGACTCTAGTCCTGACTACAGTTCGTAGTAGCAAAGAATGCAAGTCTTTCCTCCCAGATTTGGCAAGAAAGGACTAAAGTCCTCACTACAAAGTTTTTATACCTGTATTGACACTAAAAAACTGAAGTCCTGACTACAAAATTATTAAAATCATGCTGCATCAGGAAAAACTAAAATCCAGACTACGAACCTATTAAATCGTTTCCTGATGCCTGTTTCAGTCATAAATCTAAGGCATAATTCCTTTAATGAACCAGCCGACCATTATACCTATAAAAAAAGCTCCTATTTGGCCAGTCGAAACAAAATGGTTCCAGGATTTCTGGAAATTCGTAAGAATGTCGTAGCTTTGACCCAAAACCGGCGTCGAACTCAAATGAGATTTTAAAACAAACACGTGAACAGCATCGTGCCAACTAATCGAGTTGATCAATCCAGCGGTAATTTCCGGCATCAAATTAAGTATCATGTTGATTTTCTCCTGCGGTCGGTGCTACTCTAAGTACAACCAGTGTCATGTCATCTTCATTGCGGTTGCCTATGCCGATAAACTGGTGAACGCGATCGAACAAATAATCCAAAATTTCTTCAGACTGCTGATAATTTTGACAAGCCCACTGAAAAGCCGAGATCAAATTCTCCTCATCAAACCGATCGCCCCTTTGATTAGCAGCATCGGTAAATCCGTCTGTGTAATAAATAATAGTATCTCCTGGCTGCAATTGCACGCTTGCTTCTTGGTAGTGCGAATCCGCATCCAGGCCAATTAACATTCCCTCCAAAGTATCGAGTTGCAGAATCGAATTAGTTGCAGCTTGCCATAGCAAAGGCGGGTGGTGAGCAGCATTGCTATAAGACAAAACGCGAGTTTTCGGGTCATACTCCGAATAAAACAGAGTTACAAAACGGTGGGAATTTTCCAAATCCGCGTGCATTACCCGGTTTAAATGTTGCAAAATTCTCGCAGGCGAGTGACGGTTCAAAACCTCAGCCCGCAGCATACCCCGTGTCATCGTCATCAACAGGCCAGCCGGTACTCCTTTGCCCATCACATCGCCGATTACGATGCTCCAGCGGCCCTTGTCGATTTTGGACTTGAGATTTTTAATTAGGGATGGGGGGTGTTCCCCCTCATCTTCCTTGCCGATCGGGTCATAGTCAGCAGGAATAAAATCATAATAATCGCCACCGACTCTGCTAGCAGTTTGGCAGCAGGCGGCCACATCAAGACCGGGAATTTTCGGACAACTGCGGGGCTGTAGCCGCAATTGAATTTCCGCCCCGATTTCTAACTCTCTGTCTAAGCGTTCTTTTTCAGCCAACTTAACAGTAAGTTCGTCTTTGTAGATGGCGACAGCAGTTTGATCCGCCACCAACCGAACTAATTTCTGCCTGCTGGGAGTCCACAGATGCGAGTCACTGCTACTAAAAACATAAAGCCGTCCGCGTTCCACATTCTTGACTAAAATTGGCGCCCCAAACAAATGAACATCCGGGCCCAAATAACGGCCAACTTGCAAGTCAAGACTAGAAGTTCCGGCAAAAGATTCACCAGCAGCCACTCCCGCACCTGCTGTAGCTTGTCTGGTGGCTATTTCCAAGGCTTTTCGCATATCTTGGCACTGTCGTCCTTCCTGACAGTGCAACTGCTGGAACCTGACTTGACCGTTGGGTTTGAACAGCACTAAAGCTGCCCCATCGGCGTCGGTAATGCGAGTCGCCACCAAAGGCACTAATTCCAAAAATTGATTGAGATTGTTAAAACTGCGCAGGGCAAACCCCAGCGAACCCAACATATCTTGAACGTTGTGCTGGTATCGGTGCAAGCGTGCTACCAGTTCTTTGAGGGCAAATACTGGCGTCGCGTCGTTGGAATTGCGACCAGGAGGGCGGTCAGCAGGTTGAGGTGAGTGGCGAGGCAAAGGCACAGCAGTCATTTTAAATTTGTGATTTTAGATCTTAATCAGGAAGAAGATTGTTGACTGTTGACTGTTGACTGTTGATTGTTGACTGTTGACTGTTGACTGTTGACTGTTGACTGTTGACTGTTTGAACAATAGCGATGCAACCAGAAACGATATTACACAGCACCACCGAGCAGGAAACTGGTTTTTTTCTCTTTAGTATTTTGGTTCGATGCTAGTTTGAGGCCCGAGGATTGGAGACTTTGAAGTTCTGTATCCGCCTCCAAAAATCGGGACGGCTACAGATACCTCATCTATCTAAAATCTAAAATCTAAAATCGAGCAGGGCTTCCACAAATTCATAACTAGAGAACGGGCGCAAATCTTCGATGCTTTCCCCGACTCCAATAAACCGGATGGGCAGACCAAGCTGCTGCACTACTGCTAGGGCAACACCACCTTTAGCAGAACCGTCGAGTTTTGTCAATACTACTCCGCTTAATTTGGCAGATTCTGCGAAAACTTCTGCCTGTCGCAAACCATTTTGACCGAGTGTGGCATCTAAGACCAGTAGAGATTCTACGGTAGCGCCGGGGGCTTTTTTATCTACAATGCGACGGATTTTACTGAGTTCGTCCATGAGATTTTTCTTGTTTTGCAGGCGGCCTGCGGTGTCTACGATCAGCAATTCTGTGCCGCGGGCGTTGGCGGCGGCGATCGCATCAAACACGACAGCAGCCGGATCGGTATTTTTGCCGGGGTTGGCAATAATTTCCACGCCGCTGCGGGCTCCCCAAACTTTCACTTGTTCGACGGCGGCGGCGCGGAATGTGTCGGCGGCGGCAATGAGGGTTTTGTAGCCGGATTTTTGGGCGATGTGGGCTAGTTTGCCGATCGTCGTAGTTTTGCCGGCACCGTTGACTCCGACAATTAACCAGATGTTGAAGGTGTCTTTTTCTGGAGCAAAAGTCAGGCTGTAGGCGGGATTGCCGGCGGCGGTTTCGGCTGTCGGAGCGTCGAGAATGTCGCGCAGGATGGTTTTGAGGAAGGCTAGAGCCTGTTCTGGCGGCAAAACTTCTTGTTTGAGTCTTTCTTGGAGGCGGTTGATAATGATGTCGGTGGCTGCGACTCCGACATCGGCTTGTAAGAGCAAAGTCTCGATTTCGGCTACGGCATCTTGATTGAGCGGGCCTTGACCGACGATCGCCTTTAGTCGATTAATTAAGCTACGGCGCGTTCTTTCTAAGCCTTTGCGCAGTTTTTGCAGCCAAGTGATTTCTTCGACGGATACTTGATCTGGGCGGCGGCCTTGACTGGCGAGGATTTCGGATGACCACAGGAAGCCTTCGTCAAAGGCAAAACCGGGGATTTCTTGGATAATTGCGGCTCTTTCGGCGGCGGCTGCAATTACGTCTGGTTCTTCAATTGCTGTTTCTTTGAGGCGTTCGATGCGCTCCAGCCGATCGGCCTGAGCTCTGGCCCAAAACGGCAGGGATTCGGTTTCTTGGCTCTCAGATGCGATCGCTGCGGTCTCTGCAAGCTCAGTTGCAGGTTCGGCAATTTCTATATTTTCTGCTGTAACTTCTAATTTTTGTTCGATCGGTGCAATGTCGATCGCCTCGGCTATTAGTTGCACAGGTTCGGGCATCTCTACTGGATTGGCTGCATCAAATTCTTCAGCATCGGTAGATTCAATCTGCGCTGGTTCTGCAACTTCTGGAACTTCTGCAACAGTTTTTGCTGCAACTTCTGGAATTTCTGCAACTTCTGCAACTTCTGTTTCGGCTGCAACTTCTGTTTCGGCTGCTACTGTCTCCGCAACTTCTGTTTCAGGTTTTTGCTGTTTTTGAATATTTTTGTAAGCAGCTTTGGCCCAATTGAGATAATCTTCGGCTACAGCGGGAGAATTTTCCTCTACTGCTGCATCTGTTTGAGGCTCAACTGGTGCGGATTTTGCCGACTCATCTGGAGTTTGTTCGGGTGTCTCTTTTTCAGCAGATTCACTTTCGCTGTACTGGCGACGAAACCAATTAAATACCATAGGAAATTGGGAATAGAGAATAGTTATTAGTCATTAGTCCTCAGTCCCTAGTGTAGAGCGGATTGTGGATTGCTAATCACTAATGACGAATGACCAATGACTAATGACTACTGACTCACAACTTCTGCGTTGATTTTATCGACTACTCGACGGAGGACTCCGTTGATGAAGCGATGTCCTTCATCGCCGCTGTAGCGTTTTGCGAGTTGGACGGCTTCGCTGACGCTGACTTGTTCGGCTAAGCCGAGATAGAGGATTTCGGCGATCGCAATTCTCATGATATCTCGATCGATCCTGGGCAACCGTTCTATTTGCCAGTCTACCAGCGATTCCGAGAGCAATTCGTCAATTTGAGCGCGATTCGCGCTAACTTTCGTCAGGATTTGCAAAGCATAGGCGCGGACATCTTGCTGGTTGGCTAGCTGGATCAGTTCTGGAAACTCCATTGCTGAACCGAGACGGTTGATGGCGGTTTGGGTGAGTTCGACTGCTTCCAGCAGCATTGTTCTAGCACTTTGGATATCAGGGGCGCGGATTTCGCTAGAGAGTAGTTTGTCGCTACCCCGCTGCACTTCGGAGGCTGCTGTTTCTAGGGCTTCTTGAACTTCTGCTGTCAGGGTGCGGATGGCTGCGAGGATCACATCTTGCAGTTTTTTGGCTTCTAATAGTTCTGGATTCGCTGGCAGTTGGCTGATGCCGAGGAGTGCCAATTCGCGTGCTGTTTCGCGGGCTTTTTTCATATTTTTTAGATAGAAATTGGGAATTTAGGAATTTAGGAATTGTTGAGATTGCTAGGCGCTCTTTTAAAGCATAGACTTGGACTTTAGCAGAAAAACCCGTAAAAAACCCGCCCTCAGTCACGATTGTTTCTGGGCAGGTTTTGGACAAATATCATCGGTTATTGAAAAAGTCTACTGGTGATTGAAATCTAGATAACGCTAGCCAAAGGCTGTCTGATTTTAGTCTTCTTCGACGGGGACAGGTTGATATCTTGATTCGGATACCAAGGGTTCGAGTGTTTTACCCGGAGGTTTGTCGCCCGTGACTGCAACTGAGTTACTGGGATTGACGATGCCGCCAGAGATGATGACTTTGAACGCATCTTCGATCGACATTGACAAATTAACTACATCTGCTTCTGGGACTATAGCGTACCATCCGGTGGTGGGGTTGGGAGTCGTGGGAATGAAAATGCCGATCGGGCTTTCGCCGGAAAGATGAGGCGGAATATCGTTACTCTCGATCGTACCGGTTACAAAAGCCAAAGTCCAGATTCCCCGCCGGGGATACTCTACCAAAACCACCCGCCGAAATTTGTTATTAGACTTGAGGATGGTTCCCAGCAGTTGTTTCAGGGTTTTGTAAACCGAACCGGCTAGGGGAATTGCCTGCAACAGGCGTTCGCCAAGGTCTAGCAACCACCTCCCGAAGATATTGCGGGCCATCAAACCGATGACGGTAATGCTCAGCAGCGGTACAGCCAGCCCTACTAAGAGATTTAGCAGATTCACTAAAATCGGGTTGAGTCCGTCAAAAGGGTTAATCTGCTTGGGAATTTTGGTGAGAAAATTGATCACCCAATTGGCGACGGTGATTGTCAGCCAGATGGTGGTAGCTAAGGGTATCACTACCAGCAGACCTGCGATCAGGTCGTTTTTTAAGTCTTGTTTGATGCGTTGGAGCACGGCGGTTCAAATCTCCTCGTAACTGGCTGCAAATAACCTGAATAAACTTGAGACTAAAGCAACTGCACGGGCTTTACTGGAATTGACCATTTTGCGATCGTCTTCTATTCTGCTAAACGCTGCCATCTTGCGAGGGGGAAGAGTTCGCGATCGGCAGTGCTATTCTTATATTGTAAAGAATTATTGCAAGTTACAACTTGCTTTTAATGTATGCGGGCCTTGATAAAGCTCGCCATGTTGTATATTTTAAGACATTTTGGCTCTGACTCAACTGATAAGCGGGCAGAGCTGACGCAACAGAGTGCAAATGTAGCTCCTGCGATCGAGCTTTCTGTGATTTTCGGCCCGTGGCACTTCTTTTTACCGAATTGGGTATTTGTCTGTGCGGGTGAGTTCAGAGTCGATACAAAAATATATCTTTAGATAGATGCAGTTTGGCTGTAATTATTACTGAATAAAGTGTGGTTTATGATACACGAGGGCGATCGAAAAGCCAAATACTCGATCGGTTTCAACTGTTGCAAGACGGTAGGCAAATTCGGCACAAGTAAAGCAGACAAACCAGCAACTTTGATTTTTTGAACTCCGAGCGATCGAAATTGGGGAAATAAGGGCAGAATCAAAGCGAATTTTAGTTCGCAAGAGGTAGTAAAACAATATAGGATTTACTCGGACAGCGCTACTAAACAATAATCAACCAAACGAAGTAGCGCTAGTTTGTGGCAAGGGAACAATGCTAAACAGTCAATTATTTATAGCAGGAAGCAGTAGACTACTTGTTCGGTAGGGTATAATTAAACAGCGGGGAAGCAAAAGTGGAAGTAGCCGAAAGTTGATGGAAAGCCGCAGACTCTAGCCGATCGAGTCAGACTTGCGATTCACACTTCTGGCAGGCCACACAATAATTGATTAGAAGTTAAGATTGAGAATAGAATGCTGAACTATTCAAACCAATTGATTTTGAGATTTTTTTAAAGGGGATTCAAAACGCCATACTTTTTTGGGTAGCACTCTTGTCTGCCGCTGTTAGAACAGATTTGGTATGCGAAAACTAACATTTAAGTAAAAGGAATTTTTGTGAAAACCCTTAATATTCTGTTAGTAGAAGACAGCCCGCTCGATGCCGAACTGATACAGGCTTATCTAGTTGAGGGGGGGCTGGAATTTTCATTGCTGTGCGTGGAAAATCGGGAAGATTTTGTAGCCGCGCTGGAAAAAAACTGTTATGACATTATTTTGGCAGATTATATGCTGCCCTGTTTTAATGGGATAGCGGCGCTGGAAATTGCCCACACTACTTGTCCGGGAGTGCCGTTTATTTTTGTGTCGGCTACTTTGGGCGAGGAAGTGGCGATCGAAACTTTGAAAAGCGGCGCTACAGATTACGTTCTCAAACGCCGTTTGACGCGGCTGGTGCCATCGATCGATCGGGCGTTGCGGGAAGTTCAAGAACGGATAGATCGCAAGCAAGCCGAAGCACAGCGTCAAGAAAGCGAAGATCGATTTCGGATTATGGCAGATACCGCGCCGGTAATGATTTGGATGTCGGATACTGACAGACTTGGCGATTACTTTAACAAAGTCTGGCTGGAATTTACGGGTAGAACTTTGGCGCAAGAAATCGGCATCGGTTGGATGGAAAGCTTGCACCCCGATGACTTGCCACAATATATGGATGTTTACCGGAGAGCCTTCGATGCCCGCAGCGAGTACCGGATTGAATACCGTTTGAGGCGCTCTGACGGGGAATATCGCTGGGTTGTGAGTACGGGCGTACCTCGGTATAGGCCCGATCGCACTTTTGCCGGTTACATCGGTTCTTGCATCGATATTAGCGATCGCCAACGGGCAGAACAAGAACGCACTGCCGCCTTAGAAAACGAACAAGCAGCGAGGTTGCAAGCAGAAGAAACAGCTCAAGCGCTACTATCAGCAAACGCTCGAATTACTAACATTCTCGAAAGCATTACCGACGCTTTTGTCGCCTTCGATTTAAACTTGAACTACACTTATGTCAACCACAAAGCTCAAGAGCTTTTAGGCAAGTCACAAGTCGAACTAATTGGTAAAAATATTGATAATCTATTTCCCAGGGCAGTCGATTTACAGTGTTACAAAATGGCAGCGAAAGCATTAGCAGAAAAAGTAATGGTTGAGTATGAAGAATTCGTGCCGTTATGGAATAAGTGGTTGAAGGTGCGTTTTTATCCTTCCGATTCCGGTTTGTCGGCTTACATCCAAGACGTTAGCGACCGCAAGCAAGCAGAACTGGCACTCAAAGCTAGCGAAGAAAAGCTGAGAATGTTGGCAGAATCTAACTTGATCGGAATTCTATTCGGCGATGTTGACGGCAGCATCAGTGAGGCTAACGACGAATTTTTGCGGATAGTAGGCTACAGGCGGGAACAGTTGGAGTGCGGGGAACTCCGCTGGATTGACATTACACCGCCGGAGTACCTACCACTGGACGAAATCGGCATCGCAGAGGCAAAGGCCGAGGGTGTTTGCACTCCCTACGAAAAGGAATACATTCGGCCTGATGGCAGCCTGATTCCGGTGTTGGTGGGGTATATTTTGTTGGGGGAAAAGCGGCAAGAATCAGTGGCTTTTATTCTTGATTTGACAGTTCGCAAGGAGTTAGAAAAACAACTGCGCGATCGAGCTGAGGAATTGGCGCGGGCGAACCGGATTAAAGACGAGTTTCTGGGAACTTTGTCCCACGAATTGCGGACACCGTTGAATGCGATGCTGGGATGGGCGCAACTGCTGCGTCACCGCAAGTTTGATGAAAAAACGACTGTTAAGGCTCTGGAAACGATCGATCGCAATACGCGATCGCTGACAACTCTGATCGATGATTTGTTGGACGTGTCGCAGGTTGTTACCGGCAAACTGTCGCTCAATTTGCAGTGGGTAGATTTGATTGTGACAGTTGAAGGTGCGATCGATACTCTCGCGCCCGCGATTGCGGCAAAAAATATTGAAATTATCACAGAGTTCGACCAAACTGCGGGGCAGATTTTTGGTGATTCTGGTCGGTTACAGCAGGTGGTGTGGAATTTGGTGTCGAATGCGGTTAAGTTTACTCCAAATGGCGGACAGGTGAGGGTGGCACTGCAAAAGGTGGAGGAGATTTCTGCCCCTGCGCTATCGGCGTGTGAAAATTGCTCGCCGCCTAGTGTGGAAATTGAAGTCAGCGACACGGGAGAAGGGATTGCGACAGAGTTTTTGCCGCACGTTTTCGAGCGTTTTAGCCAAGCTGACAGCTCTATGGCGCGATCGTACAACGGATTGGGTTTGGGTTTGGCCCTAGTGCGCCATTTTGTGGAAATGCACGGGGGGACAGTGCAAGCGGAATCGGCCGGAAAGGGACAGGGAGCGAGGTTTTTGGTAAGATTGCCAATTCTACAGCCAAAGGCGGACTAATGTTTTTTCACTTGGGTTGTGTGGTTAGTCAGGCGTTGCTGAATTTAGGTATGATTCACCTAGCGAAGGCAATCCCTGAAATTTAGAGTAGGGGCTCTAAATTTCGGAGGCAAATCATACTCCAAATCAGCAACGCCGTTAGTCATATTATTTTTGTTTGCATCATTTTCGGAGCAACGGAGGAGACGGCGCAGCCGGAATTAATATCACCATAAACCAATTAAATTAATCTCCTTCGGAAATCTGCTTTGAAATCCACCCGTTTATGCCATCAGGGGAAATAACATACCGATAATGAGTAGAGCCTCGAATAATTACTTTGATTTTTTTGGGACTGATTTTTTCGCTCTCAATAGTTAGGCATCCGTGGCCTGTTTCTTGCCAAGTGTGAATCAGCAAGCTCTCGATTTTGGAAAATAGACTGCTGACTGAAGTTTCTTGACTTTCTGGTTCTCGTGACATATTTTATGAGTTTAGATACAAGTTGGTAGACGATCGCCAATAGGATTTGACCTCTCTATTGCAGCTATCGGCGCAACTTGTTCTTTTTTCTGCAAATCCCGCAGATTCGTTACAAAACTTTACACAAAGGGGCTGTTCAAAACAGGCTTTTTAGGAGATGTCTAATACAAACCTATTTGATTGTGGTCATTCCTCACCCGGTTTTTGCTCCAGTCTGCTTACTGTTAGCTTGATAGATGAATCACAGGTTGAGCTTATTTGTCAAGCTACAAAAGTTATAAATTTAATTAGGTTCAAAGTTTGTATTTTTTGATCCGCTCGGTGCAGGGACGATTTCTTCAACTATATTGCGGTGGAGCGTAGACACAAGCCCTGATCATATCGGTATCCCGATTGATGACGGGTAATTGACATATCCAACTTACTAAGTGCGTGATGCAGCAGAAAAATACCGTGCCGGGGTAAATGCTTTTGGCACTCCTCTATTTCCCGCCGTGCAAGGATTTTTTTCGATCTTTGATTTTTGGATGGGCTCGCTAGTTCTAACTATCGACTAGATACCAATTGCACCCGCCCAGCATCCATTTCATCCATTAATAACTCTAAGGCCTCATAATCAATATCCGAGATGTACCCCAAACGGGTGAGCTCGTAGTTGATTTCGTTTTCAATGTCAGGGGTTAACCGCTTAATGTAGAGGGCTTTTTCTACAAGATGACGAATCGGATAAGTTGCTTGCATAGTAGCTAGGAGAAATCCGTACAACCCAATTATCCTCTAAACGGTCGATCGCGCGCGTGATCTAAATCAGAATAAACAAGTGATTTCAATTACATTATTCAGTTGAATGTAACAGCTATGGCAAAGTCGATCGCAATTTTTAGAGTTGCTAAGACTTGCGCCTACTGGCATAAATAAAAAATAGTATAGTAGCTTACGTTTCCTTCTCAAATCTTGCGGAAACTTTCACAAAAAAGAGTAAATAAATAAAGATTCAGTAAACTACTGAAAACAATTGGTCGGTTTCCCTCAGAGCAAGTTAGGCTCTGAGGTATCAAGTAGGTTTAGGCTGACAACCTTCTAGCACAGTAGTTGAAAATACGCAGCAACCATAGGTTTGATATATGCAGACACTTCTTGCCCAGAAACCAATTACAGTGATTCGACCACCCCTAGACCACCTGAATGCAGCCACGTCAGGAGAGTTCGGACGGCAACTGACGACAGCAATTGCAGCCCCCGGGGTTGTAGCGGTACTCGCAGATTTGGGCGAAGTAACATTTATTGATAGTGCTGGTTTGATGGCATTGGTTTCCGGCCTCAAGCAGGCGAAAAAAATGCAGCGCTCTTTTAGCATTTGCTCGGTATCTGCGGGGATTAGGATGGTTTTGGAACTCAGTCAACTCGATCGAGTTTTTGAGATATTTGAAAATGTCGAGAGCTTTCAAGCCTCCAACTGCTCAGTAAAAACAGACTGGTAGAGGCTGCTAAGGAGGCGAAAATAAGCCACAAAAAATAGCAAATTCGGTTAAATAGCCGAAAAGACAAAGGACTGCGGTTGGCGTGTTGGCCGATTTTGAGGTAGGCTGCTGTCTAGTCGCAACAATTAGCGAGTCGAGCCGTGGCAGTAAAAATCGAAGAATTACTTACAGCAGAAATTAATCAGCCTGCTCGTTATCTGGGAAACGAGTTGGGGGCTGCGCACAAGCCTTGGGATACAGCGTCTGTGCGCTGGGTGCTCACTTACCCAGAAGTGTATGAAGTTGGTGCTTCCAATCTGGGGCACATCATCCTTTACAATATTTTGAATGCTGGGCCGAGACAGTTGTGCGATCGAGCTTATTTGCCCGCACCAGACTTGGCAGCAAAACTGCGATCGACCAAAACTCCCCTGTTTGCCGTAGAATCGAGGCGATCGCTCACAGAATTTGATATTCTAGGCTTCAGCCTCAGCTACGAACTCGGAGCAACAAACATTCTGGAAATGCTGGAACTTGCCGGCATTCCCCTAACTTGGCAAGAAAGAGCGACAAATGCCCAAAATGGCGCAGATTTGCCGCTGATTTTTGCTGGCGGACAAACCGCAACATCCAACCCCGAACCCTACGCTGACTTTTTTGACTTCATCGCTTTGGGAGATGGAGAAGAATTGCTGCCAGAAATTGGCTTGATTTTGGCAGAAGGCAAAGCTAATAATTTGAGCCGAGAAGCATTGCTGCTGGATTTAGCGCAAATTCCCGGCGTTTATGTCCCGCAATTCTATGATATGGCGGCCGATGGTTCTGTTCATCCCAATCGCCCCGATGTTCCAGAACGAATTTTGCGCCGAGTCGCGACTCCGATACCAGCTTATTCGATCGGGCTAGTGCCATACGTTCAGACAGTACACGATCGGCTGACAGTAGAAATCCGCCGTGGTTGTACTCGCGGCTGTCGCTTTTGTCAGCCGGGAATGCTGACTCGCCCCGCGCGTGATGTGGAACCTCAGCAAGTCGTAGAGGCGATCGAACAAGGGATGAAAGCCACCGGGCACAGCGAATTTTCCCTGCTTTCCCTGAGTTGTTCCGACTATCTGGCACTCCCAGCAGTCGGGATGGAAATCAAAAACCGCCTCAAAGATAAAAATATCTCTCTGTCTCTACCCAGCCAGCGGGTTGACAGATTTGACGATAACATTGCCGATATTCTCGGCGGCACGCGGCAAAGCGGTTTGACTTTTGCGCCGGAAGCTGGTACGCAGCGGATGCGCGACATTGTTAACAAAGGTTTGACAAATGAGGAATTGTTGCGGGGTGTGAAGACTGCGGTCGATCGCGGTTGGGATAAAATCAAGCTGTATTTTATGATCGGTTTGCCCGGAGAAACGGATTTTGATGTGCTGGGAATTGCCGAAACAGTCCGCTGGCTACAAAGGGAATGCAGGCTGGATGGCCGACGCACACTGAATTTTAACTTGACGATTTCTAATTTTACGCCTAAGCCTCACACTCCTTTTCAGTGGCACTCGGTTTCTACTGCTGAGTTTTCCCGCAAGCAAAGATTGCTGAAGGGTGAATTTCGCGGGATGAGAAATCTTAAGGTGAATTATACTGATGTGCGGATTTCGGCGATGGAGGATTTTGTCGGTAGGGGCGATCGACGTTTGGGCCCTGTAGTCCGTCGTGCTTGGGAACTTGGCGCTGGTATGGATGCGTGGTGGGAAAGTTTGGATACAGCTTACAAAGCTTGGACTCGCGCGATCGATGAATCGGGCCTTACCTGGAAATACCGCAAAGTCGAAAGCGGTGAATGGAATCTTTTTGAGAAGGAAGAAGGAACTCCCCAAGGGGGGAAATTAGAAGGAACCACCCAAGGGGCGGGGGCACCGCCCCTACTGGATCGACCTTTACCTTGGGATCACTTAGACACGGGGATTGACAAAAACTGGCTAAAACTTGACTTGCAAAAGGCTTTGGAAGCGGCGACGGTTCCTGATTGTTCCTTTGAAGGGTGTTCGCGCTGCGGCGTTTGTGGCACGGATTTCGGACACAATGTGGTGGTGGATGCGCTGCCAATTCCTGAGTTTGCTGGGGAGTTTGTGCCGAATACGGAACGGAAACAGCGTTTTCGGGTTTGGTTTGGAAAGGTGGGCGATATGGCTTTGGTTGGTCATTTGGATTTGCTCCGATTGTTCGATCGAGTTGTCCGCAGAGCCGATTTGCCGATTTCGTTTACCGGTGGCTTTCACCCAAATCCTCGGATTTCTGTGGCAAATGCCCTGCCTCTGGGCGTTACGAGCACTGGGGAAATTGCGGATTTTGAGCTCACTGAGTCGATCGAACTTGATGTGTTTCGGGAAAAATTAGCAGCGACTCTGCCGGAAAATATCCCGATTTACAGAGTTGAGCCGATCGACCTCAAAGCTCCTTCTGCCAATCAGTTGCTAGAAGCCGCTGAGTATGTCATCACTGTCGCAACAACAGGCTCGCCCGCAGAAAATTCCGAATTAGAAGGTGAGAATTATGCTCCTGTCTGCGTCGCAACTGATGCCAATTGGGAAGCTTGGGTGAGGACGATCGTCCAAAGTTCGGCTTTTTGGCGGGTGCACACTACTAAGTCGGGTAAGACTCAGGATGTGAATTTGCGCGATCGGCTGCATAAACTAGAGCTTGTAGAGCAGCAACCAGAAACTAGCGCGAATGGCGGTAAATCTGAAAGTATAGCCGTCTTGCGCTATACCGGCAGTTGTCGCAGCGATGGTAATTTGCTGAAGCCAGAACATCTTGTGTTCATGTTGGAACAAGTCAGCCAGCAAGAAATTCAACTTGTGCAAGTTCAGCGCAGTCAGCTAATCCTGAGTTATGGTTAAAATAGGGAAGCCGTGGTGGAATATTTCACCTTCGGCTTTCGTCGGGATGTGTCGTGTCAAGCTATAATTGCTTGTTATGGAAGCCGCAGCGGCTTGAGCGCTTTAGTCGCTCGTCGCTAAGAGTCAACCAGCAACGCGGGCTGGGTGCAAACTGCTTCTGTTCAAGACTTCAAGCCTTTTTGTACATTCACGGGCTAAATCTAGCGCTAAACCCGCAGGAGCGGAGCATGAACCAAATTGATTGATTAATTTCGATCGATCGACTGGTTGTAGATCGTCGGCTTATTCAAAAATCTTATGGTTCAAGCCGCAGAGCGGGTATTCAACAATAGATGTTTTTGACAAGGTTTTAGGGTTGGCAGGGGCGGAGGTTGCAGTCGAATGCCAAGAGTAGAGTCTGTTGAGTGCGATCGCGCAAGAATTCAACAAAAATCTAGGCGCTTTCACTCCTACTTACTTTCGCTCAAAACCAGCCCTCAACCACCAGACAAGCGGAGTTATCAGTTTTTTGGGTTGAGTTGTGTGTTAAGAAATTGGTGGGAGTGTCACTGAATTTATTCGCTGAGTTCAAAGGAAGAGTTGCAAGTGTTGAATTCTGAGTATTGAGGAAAGCAATTCTCAACTTAAAACTCAATATTGCTAACTCGATAAAAGCCTCCTTATTTCTATCTCTCAGATTTATCTGCTGAGCATAACTCATAACTCTGTAAGGGCGGGTTTAGGCACTTAATTTGTAACAGTTAATAGTTAAGTTAACAGTGAACAGTTAACAGTTAAATTTCCTTCCACCCTGCACCAACTCACAGCTAATAACTCTTGAACCTACTACTAATTAAAATCAAAGTTAAAGGCACTTTTCAGCGTTAGTGTCTCTAACTTGCTGCCAGTTTTTTGAGGAAAATGAATGACAAAGCAGATAGTTATAGCAGAGCAGCATCGCATTGCTGCCGTATTTTCAGAAGATCAAATTCAAGAACTCGTGGTAGCCACAGGCAGCCATCAAGTCAGTGATATTTACTTGGGAATTGTCGAGAATGTACTCCCTGGGATAGATGCAGCCTTCGTCAATATTGGCGACCCAGAACGCAACGGGTTTATGCACGTCACAGACCTTGGCCCACTGCGGCTCAAGCGATCAGCAGGAGCAATTACAGAACTCCTCACCCCACAGCAAAAAGTGCTGGTTCAGGTGATGAAAGAACCGACGGGCAGTAAAGGGCCGAGGCTGACAGGCAACATTACCCTGCCAGGCCGTTATTTGGTACTGATGCCCTACGGCAGAGGAGTCAATCTATCGCGCCGGATCAAGTCGGAAGCTGAGCGCAACCGCCTCAGAGCCCTGGCTATTTTGGTGAAACCGGCCGGGATGGGGCTGCTGGTGCGCACCGAAGCTGAAGGCCAGACTGAAGAAGCCATCATGGAAGATTTGGAAGTCCTCCAAAAACAGTGGGAATCAGTTCAAATCGAAGGCGGTACCTCGCGGGCACCGGCACTGCTCAATCGCGATGACGATTTTATCCAGCGGGTGCTGCGGGATATGTTCAGCAGTGACGTGAATCGGATTGTGGTGGACTCGCAAAATGGAATTAAGCGGGTTAAGCAGCAGTTGATGAGCTGGAACGGCGGTAAACTTCCTGCGGGAGTTTTGATCGACCACC
>PVWI01000010.1:21728-42373 GCA_003003725.1 filamentous cyanobacterium Phorm 6
GCGCCTCGATTTTAGAATTTTTCCGCGTTAACGCTGCGATTCGAGAAGCCCTCAGACCAAGGGTAGATTTGCCTTCGGGCGGTTATGTGATTATCGAGCCGACAGAAGCTCTGACGGTGATCGATGTCAACTCTGGCTCGTTTACTCGATCGGCCACGGCGCGAGAAACGGTACTCTGGACAAACTGCGAAGCCGCAACCGAAATTGCCAGACAACTCCGGTTACGCAATATTGCCGGGGTGATTATTGTTGACTTTATCGACATGGAATCCCGCCGCGATCAGTTGCAAGTGCTGGAACATTTCAACAAAGCTCTCAAAGCTGACAAATCTCGACCGCAAATCGCTCAACTGTCGGAATTGGGACTGGTAGAACTCACCCGCAAGCGCCAAGGTCAAAATATTTACGAGTTGTTCGGCCACACTTGCCCTACTTGCAACGGGTTGGGTCATTTGGTGCAACTCCCGGGCGAAGAAGACTTTGCCCCAGCCGTGCGGGAATCGAGCGATCGCACCGTTGCTACCTCGAACCGCGTGATGTTGAATTTGCCAGAAGGAGTTGAACGCCGCAGCTTGACGCCTGTGACGGCTGCAACTCCTGGAGCGCTGCGAGAAGAACGCCCCCCCGAACCGGCTCGGGCTGCTTGGGAACCGTCTAGCGAAAGTTTGGATTTTGAAACCGACAGCAACGTCTCGTCTTTGGACTTGCTCAACCATCCCAGCTATCAAGATTTGGGGAACGGCACCAGACGGCGCCGCCGCCGCCGGATTGGTGAAGAGCCTTTTGCCGTCGTCCCGGTGGAAGAGGAACCGGTGCGCAGCAAGTTGCGGCTACCGAATACTTCGATCGCCGCGCCCGTCGTGGATACCCGCTCTGAATATCAGGTGGTGACTCCCCCCGGTATCCGGGCAGATTCCGAGGGCTTCGGGTTGGTGAATATGGCGACTGTTGGCAGGCGCGAGGAATTCGATCGCGTGCGTCCAACTAAGTCTTCTGAGTTGCTGAAGCCGATGGTGGAGCCTCCAGAGGTGATTTCGGTGGAAATGACGGCAGAGGAGCAGGATGTTTATGCTCTGATGGGTGTTTCTCCCTTGGTGCTTACGGATCGTGGGCTGAAAAATCCTAAGAATGCGATCGTTTCGGTGACTCTCCCCGGAGCCGCCCCGAACAAGCAGCCTTTTGAGCAGCTCGAATTTGAATTTGAACCGACGACGCCAGTACAAAATGTTGAGGAAGAGGAACAGGATTATTATCCAGAAATGTCGTTAGTTGAGCCTGCATTTTCTCAGGATGACGACGACGATGATGATGATGATGATGCTGAAATTTACGACGAGAGTTTGATCGACCTTTCGGCTGAGCTCAGCGACTACGAAACTGATGATTTCGATGGGATGGAGGAACAGGGCGATGTGATGGGCTTCTCGAATCAGCCGATCGAATTCAATGAGCCGATCGAATCCAACGAGCCGATCGAATCCAACGAGCCGATCGAATCCAACGAGCCGATCGAATCGAGCGAACCCGAAGAACCTGCTATCAACCGCCGTCGTCGCCGTCGCTCATCTGCCCTTTTGGACGAATAATTATGAAGGAAGAGGGAGGAAGTCAACCCCCCCCTGCCCCCCCCAAGGGGGGAAATTCAGGAAGAAGGAAGAAGGAAGAAGTAGAAATTTTTACTCTCTTCCCATCTTTCCATCTTCCTCTTTCCCCCTCTCCCTCCAACCGTCTGGTAATTGCAGGTGTGGATGAAGTCGGAAGAGGAGCTTTGTTCGGGCCCGTGGTGGCTGCGGCCTGCATTTTGCCCGACGAAGTTCTCGATGAATTAGTAACTTCTGGAGTCCGCGACAGCAAGCAGTTGAGTGCCACAGCCCGGAGTCGGTTAGCCATAAAAATCCGGGCTGTGGCTGTTGACTGTCAAATTGGTGCTGCTTCGGTGCGGGAGATCGATCGACTCAATATTTTGCAGGCTTCTTTGTTGGCGATGAAGCGGGCCATTCTGAAGCTGAATGTTACTCCAGATTTGTGTTTGGTTGATGGGAATCAAAGAATTCCCAATTTGGCGATCGAGCAAGAGACGATGATCAAGGGTGATGCGCGATCGATCCAAATTGCCGCTGCTAGTATTGTCGCCAAAGTTTGGCGCGATGAATTAATCATGCGTTTGGCAGTCAAATATCCTGAATATGACTTGACAAACAACAAAGGATATGGTACTGCTAAACATAAATTAGCTTTAGAAAATTGCGGTGTATCTGTCTTTCATCGGCTGTCTTTTAGTCCCTGTCGAAAATCTTAAAATTGCGGTGGAAAACCTAATTAATTTCAGCCCCATCGTCTAAAACTTGAAAAATCAATAATTTCCAATTAATAGTCCTGTGCGCATAAACTTTATTCTGTAGGATGCTCTTCCGCGCACCTTACCACTTCAGCCTCCAGTAGCATCTATATAATCTTAATTTACCTTCTTAACCATGACTAATAATTTGGTAAAAATTCCCGGCTATCGCATCATTGAACAAATTTACAATGGCTCTAGAACACAGGTTTATCGAGGAGTTTCTGAATCAAACCAAAAAGTAATTATCAAACTGCTATTGAGTGAGTATCCAACTTTTAGCGAACTCATACAGTTTCGGAATCAGTACACCATTACCAAAAATCTTGACTTGCCTGGAATAGTCAAACCAATTGCACTCTTAAACTACCGCAATGCTTTTGCGATGGTAATGCAAGATGTTGGTGGTATTTCGCTTGCGGAGTACACTGCTAATCCTGAAGCGAATAATTTGGGCGATTCAGCAAGCAATTCTGATGTTTTCTCTCCAGATAAATCGCCCCTAGCGATCAATGAATTTCTGCCGATCGCAATTCAGATCGTCCAAACCCTAGCAGGACTATATCACAACCGAATTATTCACAAAGATATCAAGCCCCAGAATATTCTAATTAATCCTCAAACTAAAGAAGTAAAATTAATTGACTTCAGCATTTCCTCACTTCTACCCAGAGAAAACCAGGAGATCGAAAATCCCAACGTCTTAGAAGGAACCCTCGCTTATATGTCCCCGGAACAGACGGGACGAATGAATCGGGCGATCGACTACCGCACAGACTTTTACTCGCTGGGAGTCACATTTTATCAACTACTGACAGGGCAATTACCCTTTAACTCTACCGATCCAATGGAGCTAGTTCACTGTCACATTGCCAGGATTCCAAATGAGCCAATAAATCTGGTTCCAGCTATCTCAGTGATGATGAATAATATCATCATGAAATTGATGGCAAAAACTCCAGAATTACGCTATCAGAGTGCTGCTGGACTGCGCTATGACTTAGAAAAATGCTCGCAGCAATGGCAAGAAAATGGGACTATTAGCGAGTTTGCTTTGGGAAATCGGGATATTTGCGATCGCTTCGTGATTCCCGAAAAACTCTACGGTAGAGAAACTGAAGTTAAGACGCTATTAGAGGCCTTCGATCGCATCAGCGAAGGTAGCAGCGAAATCATGCTAGTTGCTGGCTTTTCTGGCATTGGTAAAACCGCCGTCGTCAACGAAGTTCACAAACCCATTGTCCGCCAGCGCGGTTACTTCATCAAAGGAAAATTCGACCAATTCAAGCGCGATATACCCTTCTCTTCTTGGGTGCAAGCATTCCAGAATTTAATCCGGCAATTACTAGCCGAAAGTGCTGCCGACGTGCAGAAATGGCAAGTCAAAATATTAGAGGCATTGGGCGAAAACAGTCAAGTCGTTATTGATGTTATCCCAGAATTGGAACACCTAATTGGCAAGCAAAAAAAAGTTCCAGAACTAGAAGGAAATGCCGCTCAAAATCGCTTCAATCTCTTATTTCAGAAAATCATCAGAGTGTTCGCAACCGCCGAACATCCTTTAGTGATTTTCTTGGATGATTTGCAGTGGGCAGACTCAGCTTCATTGAAGCTAATGCAATTATTAATGAGCGAAACAGATACCCGCTATCTGTTGTTAATAGGAGCGTATCGAGATAACGAAGTTTTTCCGGCACACCCGCTGATGCTGACATTGGATGAGCTTCGCAAAGACTCCGCAACCATTAACCAAATTACTTTAGCACCCCTAAATCAACCTTCCTTAAATCGCCTGATTGCCGATACCTTTTCTTGTCCGATAGAAAGGGCGATGCCTTTGACTGAATTGATTTTTGTCAAAACTAAAGGCAATCCTTTTTTTGCAACTAAATTCCTGAAATTTTTGCACAGCGATGGATTTATCTCATTTAACTATACCCCCGCAATGGGGGGGTGGCAGTGCGATATTGCCAAATTGAGGGCGCTTTCTTGGACTGATGATGTCGTCGAGTTCATGGCAATTCAGTTGCAGAAGTTGCCTGTAAATACTCAGCAAGCTTTAAAACTTGCTGCTTGTGTAGGGAATGAATTTGACTTAGCAACTTTGGCAATTGTCTCCAAAAAATCTGAGTCGGAAATTGCGGCAGATTTGTGGCCAGCACTGCAAGAAGGATTAGTTATTCCAATCAGTGAAGTCTACAAATTTTTTCAAGACTCGGAATCAGTAGAACTTGCACAAGTGTCTGATTTATCGGTTCCCTACAAGTTTTTTCACGATAGAGTACAACAAGCAGCATATCTTCTGATTCCCGAATCCCAAAAACAGTCCACCCATCTCGAAATTGGGCGACTGCTTTTGAGGAAGGGCGGGCACGGGGGCACCGCCCCTACTGAAGCAGAAAAAGAAGAGAATATTTTTGATATTGTCAACCAGTTGAATATTGGGATGGAGTTGATTGCTCATCAAACAGAAAGAGATGAACTCGCTCAGTTGAATTTAATCGCTGGAAATAAAGCTAAAACTTCAACGGCTTATGAAGCTTCCCTAAAATATTTGAATGTGGGGAGGAAACTCCTGGCAAAAGATAGCTGGCAAACCAGTTATGAGTTAACGCTTGTTTTGTATGTAGAAGCCACTGAATCAGCCTATCTCAGCACTGACTTTGAACAGATGGAGCAATTGACTAAAATTGTGCTGCAACAGGCAAAAACTATTTTGGATAAAGTCAAAGTATATGAAGTTAAAATTTCCGCCTGCATAGCAGCAACCAAACAACTTGAAGCGATTAAAATTGGTTTGCAAGTGTTGCCTCTACTCGGAGTAAACTTGCCGGTCTCACCAACTCATGCAGAAATTCAACAAACAGTAAAAGCAACAGCAGATGCTTTAGCGGGAAAAAGTAACGAGGAACTACTAAACTTGCCTTCCATGACAGATCCCTACAAATTAGCTGCCTTACAAATTATGTCCACTCTGACTCCTGCTGTGTCTCAGACTGCACATCCTTTAAAGCCGTACATGGGGTGCCAAGAAGTGAATTTATTACTTGAATATGGTCATTCAGTTTTCTCACCCTATGCTTTTGTGGATTATGTTATGGCTGTCAATTTTGTAGTCGGAGACTTAGAGGCAGCTTATCGCTATGGCTGTTTGGCTGTTGATTTGATCGCCCACTTAAATGCTAAAAAAGCCAAGACTGCTGTGTTATTGAAAGTAGCAATGTATTCAGTTCATGGGCGACAGCATCTGCGCTTAACTCAGCCACTTTTTGCCGCAGGTTATCAGAGCGGTTTTGAAAATGGAGATTTAGCGTGCCTCAGCTTTTGTGCCATAATAAAATGCCAATATGGCTATTTTGCTGGACAAGAACTGGCAGGACTTGAAAAGGAGATAAAAAACTACAGTTATGTACTTTCAAAAAATCGGCAAATAACTCAGTTGACCTGGCTGAATATATTGTGGCAATCAGTGCTAAATTTATTAGGGAAATCAGAAAATCCACTGTTTTTAATAGGTGAAGTATATAATAATTCCGAAATACTGCCTATTCTTGAAAGAGCTAACGATAGAGCGGGGGTGCAGTTTATCTATCTTCACCAAACTATTCTTTGCTATCTATTTAATAGCCACCAACTAGCCTTGGAAAAGGCAGCTAACGCTGAAGTTTTTCTAGATAGCTGTTTGGGACTCATCAATGAGCCAATCTTCTATTATTACGATTCTTTAGTGCAACTTTCGATTGCTAATTTAGCACCAGAATTAGGACTATTGAAAGTAGAAAAAAACCAAGTAAAACTTCGCAAATGGGCGCAATCTGCTCCCATGAATTTTCAGCACAAATATGACTTGGTAGAAGCTGAAAAAGCACGAGTTTTGGGTAACACACTCGCAGCGATGGATTTATACGATCGCGCCATCAAAGGAACTAAAGAAAATGAGTACATTAACGAAGAAGCACTCGCCAACGAACTCGCCGCCAAATTCTATCTAACTTGGGGGAAAGATAAAATTGCTCAACTGTACCTAACTGATGCTTACTACGCCTATGCACGCTGGGGAGCTAAGGCAAAAATTGAGGATTTAGAAAAACGCTATCCCGAATTACTTGCGCCTATTTTAACTCAGAAAATGAGCTTAAAGACAGGCGAGACAATTGCCAAAATGATGACTGAAACTGTTACAAATAGCAGTTCCAGTGTTTCCGAAGTTCTGGATTTGGCAACAGTAATCAAAGCATCTCAATCACTGTCAGGAGAAATCAACCTCGATAAGTTGCTCTTCACTTTGATGCAAGTGATGATGGAGAATGCGGGAGCCGAAAAAGGCTCTATGATTTTGATAGAAGGAGATTCATTTTTCATCGCTGCTCAATGTGTTAGTGGTAAATCGTGCAACCTAAAATCAACTCACGTTCTTGACTCTAACGAAATTCCGATCGCAATTATTAACTATGTCTCGCGCACCCAAGAAACTTTGGTAATAGACGATGCGACGACTGAGGCTACCTTTGCTGCTGACTCTTATATCATCCAGCATCAGCCAAAGTCGATTTTGTGTTTGCCAATCCAACATCAAGGAAAGGCGATCGGCATTCTTTACCTCGAAAACAATCTGACAACAAACGCCTTTACTCCAGACAGATTAGCAGTTTTAAAAGTTTTAGCCTCTCAAGCCGCCATTTCCATAGAAAATGCCCAACTCTATGCCAACTTAGAAGCCAAAGTCGCAGAAAGAACCCAAGAACTCCAGCAGTCAGAAGCTCGTTTTCGACAACTTTACGAGCAATCGGGCGATGCTATTTTGCTGTTAGATGGTGGCGCTTTTATCGATTGCAACTCCGCAACGGTTAAAATGATGCGTTGCACAGACAAACAACAGCTTCTTTCCCTACATCCGGCTCAACTTTCCCCAGAGATTCAACCTGACGGTAGAGAGTCTTTTGAGAAATCTCAGGAAATGACAGCCACAGCTTTCTTGCGAGGAAGTCACCGCTTTGAATGGATGCACCGCCGCACCGACGGAGAAGATTTTTGGGTAGAAGTATTGCTGACATTAATTCCTGTAGATGGTAAAGAAATTCTACACACAGTTTGGCGGGAAATTGGCGATCGCAAACAAGCGGAATCAGCCTTGCACTCGAAAAATCAGGAACTAAGCGATACTCTGCAACAACTCGAAGCTACCCAAGAAGAACTAATTCAATCAGAAAAAATGGCAGCTTTAGGACAACTTGTGGCTGGAGTTGCTCACGAAGTTAACACTCCCCTGGGCGCAATTCGCTCCTCTGCGGGCAATGTTTCTAAGTTTTTGAATCAAACTCTAGAACAGTTGCCGGCACTGTTTCAATCTCTCTCCCCAGAAGAAGCGCAGAATTTTTTGAATTTACTCCAGCGTTCCCTGCAACAAGAAACAAACTTATCAACGAAAGAAGAACGCAAATTGAAAAGAGCTTTGAGAAGCCAACTGGAAGAATTAGGAATAGCCGATGCAGATATCGCAGCCGATCGGCTAGTAATGATGGGAGTGTATAGTGAAATTGACAGCTTTCTGCCGCTGCTGCAAAAACCCGATAGCTTGCACGTCCTAGAAATCGCCTACAAACTTTCTGAGTTAAAAAGAGGCCTCGCTACGATCAACACGGCCACAGACAGAGCCTCGAAAGTCGTGTTTGCCTTGAAAACTTATGCTCACTACGAACAGTCGGGAGAAAAGACAGCAGCCCTTATTACAGAAGGCATTGAAACAATCTTAACCCTTTATCAAAATCAACTCAAACAGGGAGTTGAAGTAGTGAGAAACTATGCCGAAATTCCGCCGATACTGTGCTATCCCGACGAACTAAATCAAGTGTGGACAAATCTGGTTCACAATGCTTTGCAAGCAATGGATTACCGAGGCACTCTCACAATTGATTTGGCCCAGCAAGACGGGCAGGCTAAGATTAGTGTGACGGATAGCGGTAAGGGGATACCAGAAGAGATTAAATCCAAAATATTTGACCCGTTTTTTACGACTAAGCCTGCCGGAGAAGGTAGCGGTTTGGGATTAGATATTGTGAAGAAGATTGTGGAGAAACATCAGGGAACGATTGAAGTGGAATCAATTCCGGGTCAAACTACATTTAATGTTTTTCTGCCAATGAGCGGCGAATGAGTCGGTCAGGGCGATCGTATAATTATAGCGATGGGTCATCGCGGTAGTCCCGATCGCACTACACTCCGAAAAATATTATTCCAGCAAGGGAAACGGTATTAGTTCATAATTTCACTGAATAAGCCGGATTTAGGCGGAAACTAGCGATCGCACCGGAATACTTGCATTATGTGGATTATACTTAGCTAAGGCTCTGGGTAAACCCTTGTTCCATCAAAGTTGTGGGATGCTCGCTCGTTCTAACTTGCTTGATCTGAAAAGGCGATCGGGCCCACTAAGTTAATTGACTATTTTTGCGCTAATTACTAATGATAGACGAGGAATAATAAATGTCTAAACCAGTTATTTTGTGTGTTGATGACGAAAGAATGGTGTTGGACAGTCTCAGGACTCAACTATCAGGATCATTTGGCAATAATTATATCTATGAAGCCGCCGAGGATGGTGATGAAGCTTTAGAATTAATGCAAGAATTAACTGAAGATGATGTGAGTATTGTGGTGATTATTTCTGATTGGTTAATGCCGGGTATGAAGGGAGACGAGTTACTGATTCGCATCCATTAGAAATTCCCTAAAGTTGTTAAGATTATGCTCACAGGTCAAGTTGACGAAGCAGCTATTGGCCGAGCCAAAGAATTCGCAAATCTCCACTGCTGCTTATCTAAACCTTGGTCAGAAGCTGAATTACTGGAAACCATTAAATCTGGTTTATCGAAGTTATGAAACAACAGGTAATTATCTGTGTAGATGATGACAACACTGTACTCAAAAGCCTCAAAACCGAACTGCAAGAAGCTGTCGGCAATGCTTATCTGATCGAAATTGCCGAGAGTGGGGAAGAAGCATTAGAGTTGCTTGAAGAATTACTGTCAGATGGGTATGAAGTACCCTTAATTATTTCCGATCATATCATGCCGGAGATGAAGGGAGATGAATTACTAAAAAAAGTCCATGTACTCTCACCTAAAACTATCAAAATCATGCTAACTGGGCAAGCAGATATTGAGGCTGTGGGAGATGCGATCAAAAATGCCAACTTATATCGATATATATCTAAACCCTGGCAACGAGAAGACTTGAGTTTAACAGTAAAAGAAGCAGTAAACAGTTATCAGCAAAATCAACTGCTGCTAGCACAAAATGCCCAGCTTCAGCAAATGAATCAGGAATTGGCGGATTTAAACCGCGAGCAATCGCTACTGATTGCGACACTCCACGACAACGAAAATCGCTTGATGCAGTTTTTGGAAGCAATGCCGGTGGGCGTGGGAGTGCTGAATGCAGATGGCAAAGTTTACTATATCAATAAAAAAGCAAAGGAAATATTTGACAAAAAAGTCGTGCCTGATGTGGCAGGGGAACAACTATCAGAGGTGTATCAAGTTTATCAAGCCGGAAATCTTCAACCTTGCCCCGTGGAAAACTTGCCCGTCATCCGGGCATTGAGGGGCGAAACTTCTGTGGCTGACGATTTAGAAGTCCGGCACGGCAATCGGGTTATTCCCCTAGAAATTCATGCTACCCCGATTTACGATAAACAAAATAAAATTGTCTATGCTATCAACACTCTTGTAGATATCACGGAACGCAAAGAAGCTGAGGCCGAGCGCAAAAAGTTCATTGAGGAACTCTTTGAAGTCAATTGCAATTTGGAACTTTCACTGGATGCAGAATTACAAATAGTTGAGGCGACAAGCCGTTTTGTACCCAATCAGTTTTTATCTGTTTTGGGATGTGACAGCATTGTGGGTGTGAAATTGGGAGACGCGGTGGAGCTGGAAATGTCAATTTTGTTTTCTGACATCCGCGATTTCACAACTCTTTCGGAACAGATGACACCAGAAGAAAATTTCAATTTTATAAATTCATATTTAAGTTATATGGAACCGCTGATTTTGGAAAATCAGGGGTTTATTGATAAATATATTGGCGATGCAATTATGGCTCTGTTTAGCGAGGGCGCGGATGATGCTGTGAAAGCGGGAATTGCGATGCTGCATACTCTTGCTGAATACAATCGAGAGCGCGCTGCTGTGGGCGATGTGCCGGTTCAGATTGGGGTGGGAATTAATACTGGTTCTTTGATGTTGGGTACTGTTGGCGGACGCAATCGGATGGACGGTACTGTGATTGGTGATGCGGTTAATTTGGCTTCTAGAATTGAAAGTTTGACGAAGAATTATGGGGTGTCGCTGTTAATTACTCAGCACACTTTTGAGCGCTTGACAAATCCTGCTGATTATGCGATTAGGGTAATTGATCAGGTTCAGGTTAAGGGGAAGTCTGAATGGGTGACTGTTTATGAAGTTTTTGATGCGGATTTGCCGTTCGTTAAAGCGGGGAAGTTGGCTAATTTGCAAGTGTTTGCTGAGGCTTTGTCTTTGTATAATTTGAATAATTTTAGGGAAGCTGGGGAACTTTTTGCGGATTGTTTCCGGCAAAATCCGGGGGATAGGGTGGCTCGAATTTATTGGGATAGGTGTCAGTTGACTGTTGACTGTTGACAGTTGACAGTTGGCAGTTGGCAGTTGGCAGTTGACAGTTGACAGTTGACAGTTGGTGATTTTTAGCTAATTAACTGTAGGGTGCGTCAGGGCGAAGATTATTAGTCTGTGGTGGTCATATTGAGACCTGACGCACCCTACAAGCTACAAGCACTCACTACGAATACTTAATCAAATAGGTTTGTAGTGAGGACTTTAGTCCTCAGAAAGAAGGACTAAAGTCCTCACTACAAACCAGGACTTGCGATTTCGACGTGATTTTTATGGTTGCTTGATCGGCATTTCGATGATAAACTCGGCTCCTTGGCCCGGTGCAGACACGCAACTCAGCATCCCGCCGTGTTCTTCGATAACTTTGTAGGAAATTGACAGCCCTAAACCGGTGCCTTTGCCGGCAGGTTTGGTGGTAAAAAAGGCCTCGAACAATTGTTGGCAAACTTCTTCTGGCATACCGGGGCCGTTGTCAGAAATCCGAATTATCGCCTTGGAGTTTTGGTATTCTGTCCTAATTTTAATCTTGCTGCGGTTAGCTTTGGCTTCGGCAATGGATCGCCCTGCGTTGTATTCCTCGATCGCGTCGATCGCATTTCCGATCAAATTCATAAACACCTGATTGATTTTACCCGAATAACACTCAACCAAAGGCAAATTTCCATAGTCCTTAATTACCGCAATTTCGGGATAGTTCCCACGTGCCCTCAATCGGCTTTGCAGGATTAGCAGCGTCCCTTCAATGCCTTCGTGTAGATTAACCTTGGTCATTTGAGAATCGTCTTTGCGAGAGAAATTTCTGAGGGATCGGACAATTTCCCGAATGCGATCGGCCCCAATTTGCATCGAAGACATCGCTTTTGGCAAATCTTCTAACAGAAACTCTAGCTCGATATCCTCAATTTTGTCTTGAATTGCTGTCGGCGGCTGCGGGCAGTGTTCCTGATACATATCGAGTAAATTCAGCAAATCTTCGGTGTAGTGGCCGACGTGGACGAGATTGCCGCAGACGCTGCTAACGGGATTGTTGATTTCGTGGGCCACACCGGCTACCATTTGACCGAGTGTAGACATTTTCTCAGTGTGAATCAATACTGCTTGAGTTTGTTGCAATTCGTGCAAAGTATTTTCGAGCTGAATTTTTTGTTGGGTTAACTCTGTTTGCGATCGTAGCAAAGCTGCTTCACTGCGTTTTTGCTCGGAAATATCAGTAATTAACCCTTCCAAAGCGAGCAATTCTCCGGTGTCGGAAAACACTCCCAAACCTTGTTCCCAAACCCATTTTAATTCGCCATTTTTAGTAGTAATTCGGTAATTTAGCTGATAGGGTCGATTTTCTTGCAAGGCAACTTCTACGGCATTACAGAAGATTTCGCGATCGTCGGGGTGAGTCAATTCCGAGAGAGAAATTTGCCCAGTGCCGATAAATTCTTCAGGAGAATAGCCGGCTAACTGATAGCAACCTTCGCTGACAAACTCCATACTGCGATCGGGATCGTTGCGAAAACGGTAGGCCATCCCCGGCAAATTGCTCATCAGCGTGGACAAGGCGCGCTGGCTTTCCCGCAGTGCTTCTTCGGCGTGTTTGCGATCGGTAATATCTGTCATCACCGCCAGCATACAGAGTTCGCCATCCAAATTAATCAACTCTGCGGACAGCAAACACACCACCACCGATCCCGACTTCATCTGAAACTCGCATTCCTGATTGCGAACCACACCTTGTTCCTGCAAACTTTGCCTAAAATCAACTCTGTCTTGCGGCCTTACCCAAATATTTAATTCCGGTACTGTATGAGCGACTATCTCCTCCCTAAAGTAACCGAGTGCCGACAAAAAACTGTCGTTAACTTCAATAAAACGCCCCTCAGCAAAAGTAGTAATAGTCATCGGATCGGGACTCGATCGAAAAGCCTTAGAAAACTTCTCCTCCGATAAACTCAATTTTTTAATAGCGTCTTCCAACTGACTTGTCCGCTCTTTTACCCGGCATTCTAATACCTCATTAGCCTGCTTCAGAGCCTCCTGGGCCTGCACCCGATAAGTGATATCGCGTACTACAGCTTGCAGCCCGATTTTGCCGCCGATATCCATAGAAGTTAGCAGCACTTCCGCCGGAAACTCGGAACCGTCCAAACGGCAGTGCCGCCAGTCAAAACGGCAATTTCCCATTTCTAGAGACGTATTAATTTTCTCTTGAGACAGACTCGTAGAATCTTGTCCGTTTGGTTGCAGCAGCGGGCTAAATTCCGAAGGATGCTTGCCGCAAAACTCCGCTTCATTGCTGCATCCAAATAACTTTAAAGTAGCCGGGTTGCAATCCAAAAAACCCTCTTCGTCTAGCAGCATTACCGCATCTGTCGTCGATTCGTACAGACTGCGAAACTTCTTTTCCGATGCCTGTAAAGAAGCAATCAACTGCATTTTTTCCTCGGCTGCCCGCTTTTGTTTGGTAATGTCCTGCATGATTTGAGAAAAGCCGCGCATTTCCCCACTTTCATCACGCAAAGGAGTCACAATAATATTCGCCCAGAATCGCGAGCCGTCTTTGCGAAACCGCCAGCCTTCACTTTCATATCTACCTGCTGCGGTAGCTGTGACTAATTTTTCTTGCTGTTTGCCAATTGCAATATCTTCAGGCGTATAAAAGCAGTCGGAACTTTTTCCGACTATTTCGTTAGCTCGATAGCCCAAAATTCGTTTTGCTCCAGAATTCCAGCTAGCTACATATCCATTAGTATCTAACATGAATATAGCATAATCTTTGACACCTTCAATTACCATTCGCAGGCGTTCTTCACTTTCTCGCAGTCCTGCTTCTGCTTTTTTGCGCTGAGTAATATCTTCAACAAAACCTTCGTAATAAAGCAATGTTCCGGCTGTGTCGCGGACGGCGCGGGCATTTTCGGAAATCCAAATTACTGCGCCATCTTGCTGATAAATCTGTGACTCAAAATCGGACACGACGCCACGGGCTTGCAAAGCGGAAATAAACTCGTTACGGCGATCGGGAGCTACGTAAAGCTGATCGCTGATATCAGTCAGGCTCCCCATCAATTCTGCTGCGGAATCGTACCCGTAAATGCGAGCCAGAGCGGGGTTAGCACTGAGGTAGCGCCCCTCGGGCGTTGTCTGGAAAATGCCGGAGACAGCATTTTCAAACATACTGTAGTATTTTGCTTCCATTTTGTGTAGTGCATCCTCGATATTCAGGCAATCGATCGCTTTGTTTTCTAATTTACAGTCGATCGTTTTGTTTTCTAGTTTTTGTTGTCCCACTTTTAAATACCCTGCTAGATTTTTGTGAAGAATTCAATGTTTTTGGCTGTTTGAGTCCAGGACGTAAAAAATTGTTTTAGCGACTACTTAATAGCGGTAAGGTGCGCCGAAGAGCACCCTACATAAGTCGGTATCTACTGCGGTTAGTTGTTAGTAGACTTGTCGAGGTTTAACCAAGCCGGTCTGTTTTTGGTTAAGGTACAAATGACTGTCAAAATCGGATTTCCTAATTTATCTGTTTTTGTTGCAGTCGTTTGAAAAAAAACTCGCCTGTTAAAATCTCCGTGAATATATTACACATTACACACCCTGAAATTAGTTAGCTGCAAGCCTGTTTATTTTGTTGCGGGAGCGGCTTTTACAACGATCGAGCTTTCACTACAGTATCAACTGACGGTTTTGAGGCAGTGGGCGATCGGACGATGGCCTCGGGCCCCGCAAGCTAGGGCTAATTCCCTGCAAGTAATCCGCCGATCGAATTGATTTTTTTGGGCAGATAGTAGAGTTGACGGTCGATCGATCTTGACGAAATGGGCACCTTACCTAAAATTGTCACAATCCGGGGGAGAATTGTTGTATCAAAAACTTCATATTTGGCTGCGGGCGGATAAATTATGTAGTATTGCTGTCATTTGGGAAAAAATCTGGGTCGGACAAAATTGCGTCGGCAAGTCTGCTAAAATCCCGATCGACTCCCAGCGCAGGCCCGACATCAAAAAATCCACCCCAGCAAAAAATTCATTGTCGCGACATGACAGATTCTCCCGTACTTGCAACACCAGATATATCCGCAGCTTCAACTTTGACAGCGGATGCTCCCCTGTGGCCAGCCCTGCTACAACAACTGTTAGACAGACAATCTCTCGCGCGTGGCCAAGCTGCCGACTTAATGCAGGGATGGCTAGCAGAAGCCATACCCCCCGTGCTTTCCGGCGCGATTTTAGCAGCCCTCCAAGCCAAAGGCATCTCCCCCCAAGAATTAGCAGGAATGGCTCAGGTATTGCAGTCTCAGGCCCTTACAGGCGAGTCAGAGAGCATTTTGGATCGCCAATCTCCCATCTCGAATCTCAAATTAATTGATACTTGCGGCACCGGCGGCGATGGTGCGTCCACATTTAACATTTCCACTGCTGTAGCTTTTGTTGCCGCTGCGGGCACAGTTAGAGTCGGAAAACACGGAAATCGATCGGCATCCAGCAAAGTCGGTTCTGCTGACGTGCTCGAAGCTTTGGGAGTCAACCTCAACGCCGATCCCGCGAAGGTAAAAGCCGCTGTGGACGAAGTAGGCATCACCTTTTTATTTGCTCCCGGCTGGCATCCCGCACTTAAGGCTGTAGCACCGCTCCGGCGTAGTTTGAAGGTGCGGACTATTTTCAACCTTTTAGGCCCGCTCGTCAATCCTCTGCGCCCTACAGGGCAGGTAATCGGGGTATTCGATCCCAGTCTGGTATCAACTATCGCGCAAGCTTTGGGCGAGTTGGGGACTGAGTTAGCGATAGTCGTTCACGGCCGAGAAAAGTTGGATGAAGCGGGTTTAGGTGATGTTACTGATTTGGCGATTTTGTCGGGTGGGCAAGTTGAACTGACTACTTTAGACCCTGAACAGGTAGGATTGACACCAAGTGCGATCGGCTCATTGAAAGGCGGAAATGTTGAGGAAAACGCCGAGATTTTGCGGAACGTTTTGCAAGGCAAAGGTACGCCAGCACAAATGGATGTTGTAGCTTTGAATGCGTCTTTGGCTTTTCAGGTGGGAGGTATAATTCCTTTGGGTGATCACGCAGCAGGAGTTTCTCTGGCTAAGCAGATTTTATCGAGTGGCGAATCTTGGGTGAAGTTGCAGCAGTTGGTTGAATTTTTGCGCTAAGGAAAGAAGTTCGGCAACCAGCAATGTGCGGGATTTAACGGATGTTTAGGAATATTGGGGGAACAGGAGAGAGGGAAGAGGACAGAATAAGCTGTCGTACATTTAAATTGTATGTTTAGGACGGGCGGGACGCCCATCCCACTCATTGTTTGATTTTTTTTGATATGCAATTTAAATGCAGAACAGCTTAATCAGGACCGGAGCATCTCAATGAATGCAAAAAGTATTTTTTAACAGTGCGAGCATCCTTGAGGAGCGAGCTACACAAGAAGCTCGCAAGCCATGCCCCTCTTCCTTCTTCCTTCTTCCTTCTTCCTTCTTCCTTCTTCCTTCTTCCCTATTCCTTCTTCCTTCTTCCTTCTTCCTTCTTCCTTCTTCCTTCACGATCGCGATCGAAATTCAATCACATCTTGCTTAATAGTCACATCTTTATTACCAAAAAAGTCGTGACCTAGCAGTCCGATATTTAGTGATGGGGCGATTGGTACAACTACATTTTTAATTGCCAAACCGCCAGCTTCGATTGAAGTAACATTGCCGAGGGAAAAAGTGGCTACTCCATTGGGAGTTTGTGCTTGCACTGTTCCTTGAGCAACTATCCCCAAAGCAGCAGCCATTGCTGGCGTAATTACGGTGCGGCTGGCTCCAGAATCTACCATCATCTCGAACTTTTGTTTGCCGTTAAATGTGACTTCTATAACTGGGATATTAGATTCTCGGCGTTTAATTTTGACCATAAATACTCCCGACTTAGTATCAGACTTAGTATCAGGCGAAGCAGCGGGAGTTAATTCTTGAGGGATAAAACCGCAGACAGAACGGCTCAAGCTGACTGTTTGGCCGCTGGAGTTCCGCAGGAAGCATCCCTCACTTTCTTGAGCGATCGCTCGCGAGGCATTGACTGCGATGTAAACTAACATTGAACTGCTCAGAGAAATAACCGCTGTTAAAGCCAGTATAGGTTTCCGCAGGTTTTGAGCGATCGGCATCGGCTTTTTTGAGTTGGATAGTAAAGGTAAGGGAGATTTGCTGGCCATAGTTTGATAAAACGGTTTAGGTCGATCGTAACAAGGACAATGGCCTTTTGGTATAGATCGTCCTGGACTCCGGGATTAGCGCATAAGTACCTTCGGCTTGCACAAATTCAAATAATATCTGTATATTACCGGCTAGCATCAAATCCCCGGCAATGATAAGAGTTAAAGCACACGAAAGTAATTCAAGGATCTCATGTCACTTTCAACTGCACAACCCGCTCTCCTAGTCCTGGCTGATGGTACTGCTTACCGCGGCTGGTCTTTTGGCGCTGACGCCACCGTCGTCGGCGAAGTAGTCTTCAATACGGGAATGACGGGCTACCAAGAAGTCTTGACCGATCCGAGCTATTGCGGTCAAATTGTTACTTTTACTTATCCAGAATTGGGCAATACTGGGGTAAATCTCGAAGATGAAGAATCTTCGCGGCCGCAAATTCGAGGTGCGATCGCCCGTAACGTCTGTAGTCGCCCCAGCAACTGGCGCTGTTCAAAATCCCTGCAAGACTACCTAAAACAGTACGACATCCCCGGCATTTACGGCATCGACACCCGCGCCCTCACGCGCAAAATTCGCACAGTAGGAGCGATTAACGGCGGCATTTCCACCGTGATTCTCGACCAGGCGGAGCTTTTGGAACAAGTGCAAGATGCCCCCAGCATGGACGGGTTGAATCTGGTGCGGGAAGTCACCACCCGCGAGGTCTATGAGTGGTCAGAAGCCACAGATGCTGTGTGGGAGTTCAGTCCGACAGTTAAGCCGGCTAACGGCGAAATGTGGACGGTGGTAGCGCTAGATTTTGGGATTAAGCGCAATATTCTGCGGCGTTTGGCGAGTTACGGCTGTCGGGTAATTGTTGTACCCGCTGACACGTCAGCCGAGGCAATTCTCAAATACAACCCGGATGGCATTTTTCTGTCCAACGGGCCCGGAGATCCGTCGGCGGTAACGGAAGGAATCGCGACTGCAAAAGCTCTGTTGAAGTCGGACAAACCTGTGTTCGGCATCTGTATGGGACACCAGATTCTGGGCATTTCCTTGGGTGCAGAAACTTTTAAACTCAAGTTCGGGCACCGGGGATTGAATCATCCAGCGGGTTTAACTGAGCAAATAGAAATTACTAGCCAAAATCACGGTTTTGCGATCGACCCGGATTCCCTAGTCCCGGAAGTCGAAATTACTCATCTCAATTTGAACGATCGCACCGTAGCCGGATTGAAGCACAAAACCCTGCCCCTGTTCTCAGTCCAGTACCACCCCGAAGCCAGTCCGGGCCCGCATGATGCTGACTATTTGTTCGATCGATTCGTGCAGTCAATGCGAGAAAATCAGTCATTAGTCATTAGTCATTAGTCAGCAGTCATTGGTCAACAGTCAGCAGTCAACAGTCAGCAGTCAGCAGTCAACAGTCAGCAGTCAACAGTCAGCTAACCAATGACCAATGACCAATGACCAATGACCAATGACTAATGACCAATGACTAATGACTAAAAAACAGTAGACAAAAAACCAAAAAACTCGTATAATGAATCCTCAACTTTAAGCCATATCTAGCTAGGAGGGTGTCATTCCTGAGTCATTGACCCTGACCGTTAGCCTCAGAGGCACTCGCGAAGTCAGGAATAACTATCAGTTATTTCGCCTGACGGGCCTGCTGGACGCTTTTTCTGAGGCCACTTTTCGGAAGGTACTAAGCAAATTTATTGACGAGGGCCCAAAACACCTAATTTTGGACTTGTCTCAGATAGACTTTGTGGACAGTTCCGGCTTGGGCGCACTTGTCCAACTTGTCAAGAAAGCCCAAACCTTGGAGGGGACATTGCAAATTGTCTCAAATCCCCGCGTCACTCAGACTGTTAAACTGGTTCGCTTAGAGAAATTTTTGTCTTTGCAGCCGACAGTTGATGAGGCGGTAAAAAACGTCAAGGACGCTTGACGGCAAAGTGGATTAAATTAGCTATCCGGTTCTCAATGCTGGATAGCAAATTTTTGTGGTTGTGCTTGTAAAATAATACCGATTTTCCGCGAACCTGCGATCGGTCTTGCCGCTACTTACTCCGATACTTCAGAGTTCCGGTGGAGTAGCAGTAAAATATGTGTTGCAAACACGCAAAAAAATGGTATAAGAAGTAGAGCATCCCGATGAGTGTAAAAAGCATTTTTGAGCAGTGCTATCCCGATTGCTTGCTGATATATCTAGCGAACTATCACCACGAACACTGCTGTGTGAAAGCTATAATTGCTGAAGTGACGAAAGACTAAAATAAGTAAGTTGTAGAAAAACCAAGCTGTGCGGAAGTTTTATTTAAAAAAGTATGTCGCCTATAGCAGATGACGGGCTCAAACTGAGTCTGACTGATATCAGTTTAAATCGAGTTCATCCTCCGAGGGCGACACCAGCAGAAATAGAAAGGATTTCGCCCGCAGCCTGGGCATATTTGGGAGATGCAGTATACGAACTCTACATTCGGAGTTGTTACTTAATACCGCCCAGAAGATTGCAAGCTTATCACGAATTGGTGGTGGGGCAAGTACGAGCCGAAACTCAAGCGCGTCATTTGCGATCGATCTCTCCTTACTTGAACAGTACAGAATTAGCAATTGTCAAGCGCGGCCGTAATGCCGCAGCGGGCCGTTCCAAGCGAGCCGATCCAGACATATACCAACAAGCCAGCAGCTTAGAAACTTTGGTCGGATATTTGTACCTCACCGATTCCGAAAGATTAACCGAACTTCTGGCACTTTTAGAACTTGAGAATTAAAGGATTTACCGGTTAAGAGTTGCCAAGGGCGAGGGATTAATTAACAACTATTGCACGGCGGCCAACCTAAAACAGCAAAAAGCCCGATCGAGTAAACAGGACTTATTAGTTATTAACTAGCAATTCTCACACCGAAAAATCCTTGCTCCCTCCCAGTCAATTCTTCAATCTTAAAGCCCCAAGATCGATCCCTCAATTCTGCAATTCTTCAATCTCAAATATCACATCTCAAATCGCTTTGACTCTGACAAAAAACCAATGAGAAAATTTACCAAACCCAACTTTTCGCGCTCCTCGCGATCGACTTCTGACAGCAAACCATTCAAAAGCGCAGGCCGCCGTCAGGACTCACCACCGTCATTTCCCCGGTTTGAACGCAAGCCCCGTCCCGACAGTCGCCCAGAAGTAGACGCGCCTCAAAAACGATCGACCTTCTCCCCCCAATCCCGAGAAATGCCAGTGCGATCGGTTTTCAAGCGGAGATCCGATTCCGACAGCCAAACGTCGCCATCCATGCGCAGAAATCATTTCACTAAAGACAGAGACAGAGACGGATACAGCAGCCCGCAGCCAGCCCGCAACAATTTCCGAGACAGAGACAGCAGTCCGCAGCCAGCCCGCAACAATTTCCGAGACAGAGACAGCAGCCCACAGCCAGCCCGCAACAATTTCCGAGACAGAGACAGCAGCCCACAACCAGCCCGCAACAATTT
>PVWI01000413.1 GCA_003003725.1 filamentous cyanobacterium Phorm 6
AGATGTGTATAAGAGACAGGCAAATAGGCAATTCCGTTCAGCAAATCTATATCCGTACCGGGTTTAATTGCTAAGTGCAAATCTGCGGCTTCAGCAGTCGGAGTCCGCCTCGGATCTACCACAACCATCTTGACATTTGGATGCTTTTTGTGGTACTTTGCCAATCGGTTAAATACAATTGGATGGCATTCCGCTGTATTACTGCCGATAATAAAAGCGCAATCTGTTAATTCTAAATCGTCGTAACAGCAAGGCGGCCCGTCCGAACCAAAACTCTGCACGTATCCCGATACTGCTGAAGACATACACAAGCGAGAATTCGCATCAAAATTATTAGTGCCCAGACAACCTTTCATTAGTTTCTGGGCAACATAATAATCTTCTGTAGCGAATTGACCCGAACCGTAAATGCACATAGCATCGGAGCCGCTAGTGCTGCGAATTGTCTGGATGCGGTTAACAATTGCATCGAGAGCTTCATCCCAGCTAGCGCGACGGAACGGTTGGTCGAGGGTTTCTCGCATCATCGGATGGAGTAGCCGATCGCTCCGAATAGACTCTGCTACCGTTGCTCCCTTAATACAAACCATTCCCTGACTCGATGGGTGATTGCGATCGCCCCGGACTTTCCAAGTTTGTTTCTTGTCGGGAATAACTTCTAGACCACAACCTACACCGCAATAAGGGCAAAGAGTTTTTATAGTTTCCATCTGGTGATTTTAGATGCTAATTTTTGAAAGCTAATGGATAATTAGTAATTCGTCATTATAGTCGGAACTGAGAGCTCCAGCAAACAATGTATCAATAATTACCAAATTATCGCAAAAATGCTTTACAACAGTGGAACATACCCTGATTCAAAATTAACCGCTACCTGATTACAATTTTCGCTTTCTCTCAGTTTTACCAGAAAGAATTGGTTTAAAGCCGGAACCCTGAGCGGGGAGAAATTAAAAGAAAACTATTCATTACTCCAATCCTCTTCCTTTTAGATCAAGGTCGCACTCCGAAGTCAACTGTCAACTGTCAACTGTCAACTGTCAACTGAATGAACTATTTCCCTGGTTTAACTTCTAATACGCCACCGCCACCGCTGGTGGGGCTAAAAGTTACTTGGAATTCAGCAGTTTTTTGAGCTGCTGCACCAGCACTGGTAGGAGTTTGCAAAACCGACAGAGGAGTTTCTTTGACGAAATCCTTAGCTGCTTTATTTGTGGGCTCGAATTGTACGATATCGCCGTTTTGTTGTACTTTGACCCGATAAGTCAAACTTTGGGTAAATGTCGGAGTTGTTTTCCAATTTTGGTCAATTCGTGCATACAACTGTTGTCCGATCGCATCGAGTTCCGCTTTGTCAGAAATCCCTGAAGCTGCATTGGTTGATGCTTTGGGCGCGGTGGCAGGACTTGCAGCAGCAATCGGTGCAGGGCTTCCAGTAGCAATCGGTGCAGGGCTTGCTGCAATCGGTGCAGGGCTTGCAGTAGCAATCGGTGCAGGAATTGCTGCAATCGGTGCAGGAATTGCTGCAGTCGGTGCAGGACTAGCTGCAATCGGTGCAGGACTTGCTGCGATCGAACTTGCTGCGATTTGCGGGCTAGGGGGAGAACTGACAACCGCCGTCGCAGTAACCGCAGGAACAGTTTCTGCTAGTTTCGCTTGATTTAGTTGGCTGGAAACAGCAGACATATTGACGGCGGCCAAAGTAGCCATTGCGGCGAACCATGAGCCTGCCAGAATAGCGCCTTTGATCGGCGAAGCTTCTGCGGGTTCGACAGCATGAGGCCTAAAGGACACAGGTGGCATCGCCTTGTCGGCAACCGCACGCTTTTTGCTAGCAGGTAATGGTAGCACGACGGCTGATGTGTCTGACTCCGTTGTATCCTCTTCGTGGTGTGCGTAGCGAGAGAACAGGAACTCTAAAGCAAAATTGCGCAGTTCGTAGTATTTCGGGTCTTCCATAATCCGCGTGCGGTTGCGGGGACGGCTGAAGGGAATGTGGACATCTTCGCCGATGCTAGCTGCTGGCCCGTTGGTCATCATCACGATACGATCGGCTAAAAACAAAGCTTCATCAATATCGTGAGTGATCATGATGATCGTAATCTTGTTCTCCTGCCAAATTTTCAGCAATTCTTCCTGCAACTCTTCCCGGGTAATCGGGTCTAGAGCTCCGAAAGGTTCGTCCAAAATCAACAGTTTGGGGCGAGTTGCTAGGGCTCGGGCGATCGCCACCCGCTGTTTCATCCCGCCGGACAATTGGCCCGGTCTTTTGTTGCAAGCTTCGGTCAGCCCTACTAATTCCAGGTGTTCCTGGACGATCGTATTGTGTTCCTCTGCGGACTTCTCTCCGTAAACAGTTTCAACCCCTAGGTGGATGTTTTCAGTAGCAGTCAGCCACGGTAGCAGCGAGTAGTTTTGAAACACCACCATGCGATCGGGGCCCGGTTCAGTAATCCGCGCACCTTCGAGAGCAACTTCTCCGCTTGTGGGCCCGTTGAATCCCGCAATCATGTTGAGCAAAGTTGATTTGCCACAGCCGGAGTGACCGATCAAACAAATAAATTCGCCTTCATTAATCGTCAGGTTTACACCGTCGAGAATGACAAAAGGTTTTTCCGGTTCTTTCAGGTTTGGGTAGACTTTCGATACATCTTTAATCGTCAGAAAGCCTGGTTTTTCTGTTTGAATCTTCGTTGCTTGGGGGGTTTTGAGAGTTTGCATATTTTCAGGATTGGGATTTTGGTTTGGGGACTTAGACATGACACATTTGGATTGAGAATAAGGAATTATCGATTTAGGAAGGGGGAAATGTGAAGTCTTTATTTCCTGATTTTTTTCTCCTGGTTCCCTCTTCCTATGTGCTGATTATGCTGGCTGTCTGATGGAACACTGACTGCCTATTTGTTCAATTAAGATTTCTTCAATGCGGAGGCCGCGCTTGATTTTGACATTCTGAAGATAGGCGATCGGGTCGTCTAGATTAAAGACAGTGCCGTCAAATAGCTCGATCGTCCGACGAACTCTGGAAATATCCGGTAAACCCAACTCGCGCACTGCTTGACCGAAGACATCGGGCCGCAAAACTCGATCGACCACTTCCACCCAGTTTTTCGGGAACGGAATCATTCCCCAGCGAGCCATCTGCGCCATCACCCACACCATTTCTAGGCGGTCTGGACAATTGGTTTGGTCAACGTAAAACTGGTTGAAATTGTAGAGCATTTCAGGTTCTGCCTCCGTACCGGAGTTGTACGGATCGATGAACCCCGGACGGATGTCTTTCGGATCTGCGCCGATGTATTGTTCTTGGCAAATCAATTGTAGGATTTCTTCGCGGTTACGGCGATCGTCGCAGTAGTCGCAGGCTTCCAAAAGCGCTTTGACGAGGGCGAGGTGGGTTTGAGGATATTTCTGAGCCCAATCTTCGGTAACGCCGAGAACTTTTTCGATGTGTCCGGGCAGAATATCGAGGGAACGGGCTATCACAAAACCCGAACCGCCGTTGACAGCGTGGGAGTTCCAAGGATCGCCGGCGCAGTAGCCGTCAATGTTACCTGCTTTTAAATTCGATACCATCTGCGGGGGCGGAATCACGGTTAAGCCCACGTCGAGGTCGGGGTCGATGCCGCCGGCGGCCAGCCAGTAGCGGAACAGCAGATTGTGCATGGAGGCGGAGTGTACCATCCCCAAGGTATGAACTGTATCGGGAGTATTGGCGATCTCCGCTTTGAAATCCTTTAATGTCCGAATCCCTTTGTCGTAAAAGTGTTTCCCGAAAATAATCGAGTTGCCGTTACGAGACAGCGTTAAGGCGCTGTTGACGGGAACGGGGGCTTGGCCGTCGAGGCCCAACAGCATGGCGATCGGCATTCCTGCGACCATTTGCGCCGCGTCCAGCCGTCCTTCGGCGATACCTTTGGCAATTTCTTTCCAACTCGGTTCGCGACTGAGGGTAACTTCTTCTAAGCCGTGGGCTTTAAAGAATCCTTTTTCTTTGGCTACGACTAAGGGTGCGCAGTCGGTGAGGGGAATAAAGCCGATGTCGAGGTTGACTTTTTCCAGGCCGTTGCGGGCGATGACAGGCGGTTGTTGTTTGGCCCGGCGCTGTTTCACCCGTTTTTGCTGGTTGAGGAAGTAAACC
>PVWI01000414.1 GCA_003003725.1 filamentous cyanobacterium Phorm 6
CTTCTCCCCCTCTCCCTCGGTTATACGCTATGACCCAAAGCTTCAACCCCACAGCGTTGCCTCCCGCCTTTCCCGATCACACGCAACTCCCAGAATCTGATGGCACGTTTGTGAAAAACTTTCAAGAACATCCCCAGAGTATCCTACTCACAGACTCCCTGGAAATTACTCTGCAAAATCTTCATCCTGACGGACAATATGCGATCGGGCAAGATTGCGGCATCTACTGGCGCGAAACCGAGCCTCCCGAACGCGGAGCCGAAGCCCCTGACTGGTTCTACGTCCCCAACGTGCCACCCCGCTTAGACGGGCAATATCGGCGTTCCTACGTGTTGTGGCGCGAGTATATGGTGCCGTTAATTGCGATCGAATTTGCTAGCGGTGATGGTTCAGAAGAACTCGATAACACTCCTTTATCTGCTTTACCATCCGGGGGAAACCAGAAACCGGGAAAGTTTTGGGTATACGAGCGGATTATCAGAATTCCCTACTACGCTATTTACAAAATCCAAACCAATGAATTAGAAGTCTACAACTGTGTGAATACTCGCTATCGCCGCTTGGAACCGAACGATCGCGGACATTACTCGATCGACCTGACGGGAGTAGAGTTGGGTGTATGGTCGGGTAGCTATCAAAATCAGACGCAGCAGTGGTTGCGCTGGTGGGATAACCAAGGCAATTTATTGTTGACAGGAAGCGAGCGAGCTAGGCTGGAAAGCCTGCACGCCGAACAGGAACGCCAACGGGCCGACGCTGAACGAGAACGGGCCGACGCTGAACGAGAACGGGCTGACGCTGAACGAGAACGGGCCAATCGCGAACGAGAACAAAAAGAGCGATTGGCTGCTTATTTGCGATCGCAGGGAATCGATCCCGATCGTATATGAGCCTGGGCTGTTGCTCTCTATGGCATTAATTTTATATTTTTAAATATAGCCATTACTATGAACACTGTACCAGTTGTCTCAATTCAAAATCTGAATCATTCCTTCGGTGAAGGTCAACTTCGCAAACAGACATTATTTGACATCAACCTCGAAATTAATCCGGGCGAAATTGTGCTCATGACTGGGCCTTCTGGGTCGGGAAAAACAACATTGTTGACCTTAGTTGGAGCTTTGCGATCGATCCAAGAAGGTAGTCTCAAAATTCTTGACCAAGAATTGCACGGAACTCGGAAAAATAAATTAGTTCAAGTGCGGCGCGACATCGGTTATATTTTTCAAGCTCATAATTTGCTCAAATGCTTGACTGCTAGGCAAAATGTGCAAATGTCCCTCGACCTGCACAGCCATCTTTCTGACCAAGAAACTAATGATAAAATAGAAGGAATGCTGGAAGCTGTGGGGTTGGGAGACAGGATAGATTATTACCCAGATAGTCTTTCTGGCGGACAAAAACAAAGAGTTGCGATCGCCCGCGCATTAGTCAGCCAGCCCAAATTAATCTTAGCCGACGAACCGACAGCAGCCCTAGACAGTAAATCCGGTCGAGATGTGGTAGAGATCATGCGAGGTTTGGCCAAAGAACAGCACAGCACCATCTTGCTCGTTACCCATGACAACCGGATTTTAGACATTGCCGATCGCATTATTCACATGGAAGACGGCTACCTCGCACAAGACACATCAACACCGACCGAAACAGTCGTTGTTTCGGAAAAATAAAATTAATTTACCTCAACTTATTTTCGAGAACCGGGACGCTTTCCTCCTACCTTCGCAGGGCTTTTTGTGCCACCTTTAGCTGGACTTTTAGAACTACTTTTGCTACTTTTTTGCCCCTTAGATCCTGCCAACGGGCTTTCATCGGCATTTGCAGGCCTGCCTGTAGCCGTTCTCGTAGTCCTAAAGGTAACATTCACCCCTTCATTTGACTGTTCCAGTACCAACATCGGCGTCGGCTTTGCTTTTTGATCCCACTCAATGTGAACGATGCGACCTTGAATTGTCGGCTGCCAACTGTCGTGATCGTCTGAAGGACTCAGATAAGTTTCCAAACAATCAATGATTTGATTGATTGTCGCCGATGTTGCCTGAGTCGGCAGTTTCATCAGCTTAATTTGAATCCTAAACAGCACTCGCTTTTCTATTTTTACTGCCGGATCGCCAGTCTCGTATTCGATATCAAACATCGAATCCACTTGCCTGCCACTGCCGGCATTCCCATTTTTATCTCCTACTGCACTCTGAGTCGGACGCAGGGCAATACTAATTTTGTCTTTGACTTTTACCTTGATCTGATTCACGATCGCAAAGTGAAAGACTTCTTCCGCCATCCGCATTCTCAGGTAGTCTAAATTAAAGTCTCGGGAGTGGATGAGGTCGGGGTTCTTTTCCATCTTTGTCATCGTTTCCAGAGCCATTTTGTATTTTTTCTGGAGTTCGCGATTTCTAAACTCCTCAAATTTGAGCTTCTTACTCAAATCGTTGAGTTTTAGCTTGGTAAATACCGCTAAACCGATCAGCAATAACAACAGTAATCCCGACCCTCCTATTAAGAGTTGATCTGAGGATAAACCTGCTATTCTAGCCTGTTTGGGCTTGGGAGAGGCTACTGCCAACCTTGGTTCTACAAGGATTATTTTGGTTGACATGGGCTTTTAAAGGGTAAATTTTGACGCTATATTTATACAGGACTCCAGAGTAGAGCAGGCGGTGCAACTCGATCAACCAACATTGACATCATTCCACCACCATTTTGGTACAACTGGATTCCTGCAACTCGAACACGCACCCTCTAATTAATACTTTATCTTTAACTGCAAGTAGGTTCCCGAAATATCGGAAAATCGCGATCGGGCAGTGACAAAAAGAAATCGTGAATTGTCTGTGATATATTATACCAATACAGGTCAGTCGATTTTAGATTTTAGATTTTAGATTTTAGATTTTAGATTTTAGATTTACTCCACAGATTAATCTGGGAGCTTGAACTTTAGTCTAAAATTTTGATCTCGACCCTAAGCCGTCGGGGGCTTGTACCCGTTGTTGGGCGGGTCAAAAAATGTTGGTTCGGCGAGCTCCGTTTTTAGGCAAAGAACACTAAAGACACATAAATCAATACTAAATCTCTCGATCGATCGCCAAAAACAGTTCTCTCCGAACAACCCATCGCCCGCACGATCAAGTAATGGACGCGCGATCGGGTGCTAATCGCTACCGAATGCAGCGCTCCGGCAGTGCCAGCCCACCGGGTGGTTTACTGTGAGAGTAGAGTTCAAGTGCGATCGAACAACGTCTCCTTAGCTAAGATTACAGCTAATACCACAAATATTCGATCGTGACCTACGAACCCCTCCACCACAAATATCGCCCTCAGACATTTGCCGAATTAGTCGGCCAAGAGGCGATCGCCCAAACCCTCACCAGCGCCATCCTCCAAGAGCGCATAGCACCAGCATATCTATTCACTGGCCCCAGAGGTACCGGTAAAACCTCCAGTGCCAGAATTTTCGCCAAATCCCTCAACTGTATTTCTACGGGCGTTCCCACCCCAACACCCTGCGGCAAATGCAACGTTTGCCAAGAAATTGCCCGAGGTTCGACACTAGATGTCATCGAAATCGACGCCGCCAGCAACACGGGAGTAGATAACATTCGGGATTTGATCGAACGAGCGCAATTTGCCCCCGTACAATGCCGCTATAAAGTATATGTAATCGACGAAGTTCATATGCTCAGTACCCAGGCATTTAATGCCCTATTAAAAACATTAGAAGAACCACCCGATCGCGTTGTATTCGTCCTTGCAACAACCGACCCACAAAGAGTCTTACCAACCATCATCTCTCGCTGCCAAAAGTTCGACTTCCGCCGAATCCCCCTCGACTCAATGATTGCCCACTTACACAAAATTGCCCAATTAGAAAACATTAATATCGCCAGTGACGCAGTGCAAATGGTCGCTCAACTCGCCCAAGGAGGACTGCGAGATGCCGAAAGCTTGCTCGATCAACTCAGCTTATTTCCCGATCAAATAACAGTAGAAAAAGTTTGGGATTTAGTCGGCGCAGTCCCCGAAAATGACTTGATGGAACTGCTGCAAGCCATTGAAAACGATGACGCTACAGCCTTAGTAGACATGACTCGCCACCTAATGGATAGAGGACGAGAACCGCTAATCGTGCTGCAAAGTCTCGCCAGCTTTTACCGAGATT
>PVWI01000415.1 GCA_003003725.1 filamentous cyanobacterium Phorm 6
GTAGACTGCTCGGAATTTATCAGAAAATTTTACAATCAGAACCCCCCCTAACCCCCCCTTGATAAGGGGGGGTTAGGGGGGGTTCTGATTGTAAAATTTTCTGATAAATTCCGAGCAGTCTACTGGCCTTTTGTTCATTGCGAAGGATGCGATCGCATATAGTTCTTAAATGCTCCGGTTCGTCCAGAGATTCCCACTTATCGATTATCTGCGATCGCACCAAACTATTCACCCAAAATGCCTCGGTTCCCGGAGGAATTTTTACCAATCCTCCTGCTGTTTCAAGACTAGCTCTGTACGCCAAATAGCAAACTTTATGCGTGAGGAATGGCTGTCCTGAAGTCCAAGCTAATATTAGTTTGAGAACCGCATAAGGATTACTTACGACACCCTCTAACCCTTTAACTAATAGTTGGCATTCATCCAGATCAAAACCTCGTAAATTTATGGCTCGACCAATATTAAAAGGAGTCCGTTTTTTATCAGAAATTAAATCGCTGGGTGTCGCTACGCCAAAAATCGCAAAACTAATTCGATTATACTCTGGATTAATTGCTCGTTGATTGTAGCAAAACCGAATTAGGGCGAAAAAATCATCAACCGGGAAATCCAGACCGAGAATGCTATCAATTTCATCAATAAATATAATGATTTTATCTGTGGGGAATTTGACCAGCAGAATATCTTCAATAAAATGGCTCAATCTTTGCAGAAAGGAGACATCTTCTTCATCGCGCCACCATGTTTTTAAATTAACTTTTCCTAAAAGATTGAAGCCGCGGCACAGTTCCCCAATCATGCCTTTATACCACTGTAAAGGGGTGATATTTTCGCTACCGATGCGGGTCATGTCAATGGTGCTGCATTGAAAACCTTCTGCTTGCAGTCGGTGCAGGGTGCGGACTAATAGGGAAGATTTACCCATTTGTCGCGAGTTGAGAATGTAACAAAATTCGCCTGATTTTAAGGCTTCATAGAGTTCGGAATCTGCTTGTCTTACCACATAAGTAGGTGCATCACTAGCGAGACTGCCGCCAATTTGGTATGTAACCTTGGTCATGCCGTTTATGGGTTGGTTTAAAAGTGAAAATTGAGTATAAAAAGAGGCAGTCTGAGCGTTATTTTTGTCACCATCTCTACTGAATTATAATCCCTCGGTCAAATTTAGGTTTCCACAGTAGTTGTTTTGATAATAATATTGACAAACTAACAATTGGAAGTTATTATACAATATAGCCTAATGTTGTAAATTTATATTAACATTGAAATTAACAGCAAACAAGGAGAATCAATATGCTCATTCAAGAACAACCAGCCCAGTCTAAACAAATGACCCTAGACGAGTTTCTGGACTGGTATCCAGAGGGTCAAGGTCGCTTTGAACTACATGATGGAGCCGTTATCGAAATGCAAGCAACTGGAACTCACGAACAAGTAGGGGGCTTCCTCGCCCTTGAAGTGGGAGTAGAAATTAAACGTTTGGCTTTGCCCTATTTCATTCCTCGCCAAGGAATTATTAAGGCTATAGATTCTGATAAGTCTGGCTACAGCCCAGATGTGATGGTGTTAGATTGGCAACAAATCGAAACGGAACCGATGTGGAAAAAGCGATCGACTATTACCCGAGGTGAAACTATCCGTTTAGTCATCGAAATCGTGAGTACGAATTGGCAAGATGACTACTTGATGAAGTTAGCAGAATATGAAAAATTGGCAATTCCTGAATACTGGATTGTCGATTATTTAGGGTTAGGCGGCAGAAGATATATTGGCAATCCCAAGCAACCAACTATTTCCGTAAACCAATTGGTTGACGGTGAGTATGTAGTTAATCAGTTTAGAGGTGATGATGTGGTGCGCTCGCTTGCCTTCCCCGATTTAAACTTAACGGCAGAACAGATTTTTCACGTGGGGCAATAACTAAATAAAGTTTGGCGAACCAAAATACAGGCGGTACAACTCGCAGCTCAGGGTACAGCGGTTGTTATCGATATGAATCAACCCCATACTCACTAATTTACAAGCTACTACCGGCTCTAATTCCAGACCGCGCTCAGATTTTACCACTTGTTTAAGAGCAATTGCGAGTTCGGTATCTGCTTGCAATGTCACCCAAAAATTCCGCAAGTAATCTTTATAAATTCCTCCTATTGTGGGAGCTTCTTGTAGAAGCATATCTAGCGTTACAGCCTTTTGACAGAGATGGTAAAAAGCGAGCCGGACTAGATAAGGATGTCCCCCTACCATTGCCATCAGTCGCTCGGCATCGGGGCTATCTGTCCAATCCAGTCCGTAACGCTGCGCTAAAGCAAGTATCTGCTCTTCTGTAAAATAGGGCAATTGCAGCGGCAAACCGACATTAAAAGGCGATTCAGTGAGCTTTAAAGGAATATAAATTTCTGTGGAATGAAGGACGATTAACCGCAGTTTTTCCAAGGTTTCATTCCGCTTTGCTTCTTCATGCCAGCTTCGCAGCAGCGGCAAAAACTCTCTGGCAATTTTTGGATACTCGAAAATTCTATTGACTTCATTTAAAGCTAAGACAAGCGGGCTATTTATTTCGGCTAATACATATTGTTGCAAATAGATCGTACAGCTTACTTTGCTACCCATATCTTCATCCCAATAATCATCTAATAGAGGTGGCAATTCTAGGTTGCGGCTGATGTTGGCACAAAACCAGCGCAAGAATTTATCGAGGTTGTCTAAAACCGCTTCCTCGGCTTGCTGAAAATCTAAACTTACAGTTTGGCAACCAAGAGAAGTAGCGCGATCTAAAATCCGTAGCAGGAGGGAACTTTTACCCATCTTCCTGGGAGCTTTAATCCGCAGAACACTTCCAGGTTTAGCAATTTCTCGATACGCAAGTTCTTCAATTAGCGGGTGATTGATATAAAATGGCGAACCGAGGGGTACGGGAGATCCGGGAAATTCTAAAGGTGTTGCTAGGCATTGGCTGCGGATGAATTCTTGAATTAATTCTCGTTCCTCTACCGTCAGGGAACGCGATTCTAGAGAGGAGCGAAAACTTGATTTGCTAATAGGTATCTGCAAGATTTCAGAGAGAGATTGCCACAAGCCGGAGGCGATGTTTCTCAGGTAATGCTCTCCGTAATGAGAGGCCGATGCGATGCTTGTATAAGTCTTTCCTTCCCAAACTTGACGGAGTATGATTTCTTGTACGGGATGTAAATCTTTTTGCGATCGCACACGAGTTAGCTGTAGTACCTCATCTATCGTCATAACTGGCAATTATCCCCTAAGTGTATCGTTGATATTATCACTTTTGATTGACTCTAAAGCTGAGAGCGATCGCCGATTGCAACACAACCCTGTCGCGACATTTCTCAGGGGGTAATGGGTCAGATCGGTTAATCCTCCCCCGAAGAGTATCACTATCAATAAAGAATTCCCTCGCGGGGTGGGGGTGGGTGTATTGAACCTGTCTGCACTCTTCAAGGATACAAAAGTTAACCCACCTCTACAGGTTTTTAAGAATAGTTCTCTTTGTTAAGTTAAATCCGTGACATCCATTAAATTTTGTACTTGCGTCGTTGCTTCACGGCTCACTGAGCGCTATAACCCAATTTCCAGAGGCGCTGGGGCTGCTACCTGAAAGGCAGCCACGCTCAGTTTTTCTCGCTCGTTGGCCAAAATGTCATGTATGTGTCATATTTGGCCGTGAAGCCACAATTTAAGTATGTGACACTTGACCTTGGTAAAGTTGGGTGAATTGATGGTAATGTAATGAAAGGTCTTTTCAGGTTTCTGCATCTCCTCATCACAAGTGTTAAGTACAAAAGCCTAATTTTTTTTGTGACGGTGGGTTTTTTAATCCAACGGTAATCAGTCGGAAAAATCTTAGCAAATAACGGGGTTGATTTTATCCAAATGGTTCATGAAATGTTGTCAACTTATTTTATTCCTCACGGTCATTGCTACTTGTGGAAGCCTGGATTAGTGGGGCTGCACGTTTTGTCCGACGCTTTGATTGCCGCCGCTTATTTTTTGATACCCATCACGCTAATTTATATTGTCAAAAAGCGGCAAGACGTGCCTTTTGACTGGGTTTTCATGCTGTTTGGCTCTTTTATTATCTGCTGCGGTATTACCCATATTATGGAAATATGGACGCTGTGGCATCCTAATTATTGG
>PVWI01000416.1 GCA_003003725.1 filamentous cyanobacterium Phorm 6
ATTCTAATCTCCGAATACCCTCTTCGTCCGCGGACTGGGATAATATCTGGGACGATTGTTGAGGCCCCGGCGATTGGAAATCGCGGCTACACAAACAATGTCCGCCTCCGCGGACGAAGAGGGTATTCGGAGATTAGAATCGGGCGATTAGGCCCCGGCGATTAGGCCCCGGCGGTTGAAACCGCGGCTACACAAACAATGTCCGCCTCCGCGGACTAAGATTGAATTAAGATCATCTCTTATCCCGGATTCGATTATGCAGGAACCACAGCAAATTAAAAATCCCAGCATTACCCTCTATCCTTTCCATCTGCGGGATGATGGCGACGAAGGCTACGGCGAAGTAGCCAAAAATGCTCAATCCCTGTGGGAAAATCTAGCAGATAATGTCGGTACACAATTTAACAGCAACGAACTAAAATCCCTCAGAGAAAAGCTGATTTGTTACAAAGACAAACAGTATTATCCCCAAGGCGAACAGGAAAATCCTAATAATGGCGAATTGCTGATTCCCGATGGTAAAACTCTGGATTTACAGCAAATTACTCAGCCAGATAAGCCGAAACTTTATGGTTCAATCTATCCTTTGCGAATTCACGATACTTACACCGCAGACTTGACATTTTACTATAAAAATGTCATAATGAAAGTAGCGGACTTAAATCAATTAAATCCCCAAGGTTGTCTGTTGCCAAATGCAATTAAACCGTCTTTGGGACAGACATTATTGTTATACGCCGCACCAGCAGTTGATGATACTTACCCCAAGTTAGCTGAGGAATGCGTTACAGCTTTTGTCCACAATCAACAACAAGCATCACCAAAGTTTCGCGCCGAAGGAAAGTTATTCGGGAGTCCGATTTTTGAGTATGACAGCCGCGAAGATGATGCGGCTAAACGGTGTCACATTCTAGTATGGTTGCAAGATAATCCCCAAACTTTGCAATTCGCAACCTCAACGTTTAATTATCATTTGATGAATCTGCTATGTTCTCGTGCTAAAATTGTATTTGTGTATCGCGAAGCTAGGAAAAGGTATCGCAATGCACAGAAAATCGTCGGCGAGTTAGAGAAGAAGCTTCCTGAATTCAGTGAAATTGAAATAGAACAAGATCGACAAGTTAAATTGCAGAAGTTAAAGAAATTGCTGGCTGAAGTTCGGACTAAAATGTTGGCTTGTGCTCACGAAGTGCGGTATTTGCAGGAAGATAGAAATACGATCGACATTAATGCTGAAAATTATGCTGAGGCTTTGACCAGAATTAGAAGTTTGTCTATGGAAGGTGATAATCTGGATTTTTGGCAGAAGTTTCTAGATTTGGCTGAGGGTAAGTATCAGCGGCAAATTGAAATTGATTTGAATTATTTGATTGCTAGTCAAGATTTGTTCCAGCAGTCGATATCTACTGTGCGCGGGATGGTGGAAATTGAACAGGTGGATTTCGATCGCGAAAAGGAAGAGAGAGAACGTCAGCGCGATCGCGACCAAATACAATTATACAGGGAAAAGGAAGAAGAGGAGAAAATACGCGATCGCGAACAAATGGATTTATACAGGGAACAGGAAGACAACGAGAAAAAGCGCGATCGCCAACTTGAGAATATCATATTTTTTGTCGGAACTGCGATCGGGGGCGGACAAATCTTTTCCGCAGCCTATCCTCTCATCAAAGATACACCGATTAAATGGTGGCCTGATTCTTCTCTCCCGCTACATCCCTTTGCTGCGACAATTCTCTGGAGTCTCGTATTTGGCTTAGGATTTGGGTTTATCACACTGGGTATCGTTGCCCCGTTGATTAGGAAAATATTTCGATAGTAGCGCTATAATAATGGATAACGAACCGCGAACGACGAATAACTATGGTACTGTTAACTGCAAAAATCTCTGCTAACGAGTTGGCAAATTTAGCTGTAGATTTGATTCGGAAATCTGGATGCGAATACGGTGACGTGCGCTTTTGCAGTTACCGGAGGCAAGGTTTGTATGCGCGCGATCGATCTTTAAGCAATATCTCCGATAATGTAAGTTCCGGTTTTGGCGTGCGAGTGCTGCTAGACGGCGCTTGGGGCTTTGCCGCCAGTCACAACAAAACACCCGCAGAAGTTGCCAGAATCGTCGCTTTGGCCGTGGAAATCGCTAAAGGCAGCCGCTTGACTCAAAAGGAACCGGTGCGCTTAGTACCTGTCGAAAAATATGTCGATACTTACATTACGCCGATCGCAATTGACCCATTTTCTGTCCCCGTTGCTGACAAAGCCGAACTTTTATTAACCATCAACGAACGCCTGCTAGCGCACGAATCACAAGGCATCAAAAAAGCTTATTCTTTTTTGACATTCAACCGCGAAGACAAGGTTTTTGCATCCACAGAAGGCTCGCTAATCGAACAAACAATCTACCGCAGCTATCCGGGTTTTGGCTGTACGGCAATTGCGGGCGGCGATGCCCAACGTCGCAGTTACGAACGCCCGCCGCTAAACATCGGCTACGAACATATTAATCCAGACGATTTGTTGAGTCAAGTAGAAAGAGTAGCCGCCGAAGCAATTGAAAAAGTCGCTGCGCCGAAAGTCCCGGCTGGTATTTGCAAATCTTTGATTCTTAAGCCGACAAATTTGTTTCTGACTATCCACGAATCCGTCGGACATCCAACAGAATTAGACCGGGTTTACGGCTACGAATCGAATTTTGCTGGCACGAGTTTTGCTACTACCGATAAGTTAAATAAGCTGCAATACGCTGCACCTTGGGTAAACTTCAAGTGCGATCGCACTCAACCCCACGGTCGCGGTACAATGGGTTACGACGATGAAGGCGTAAAATCGCAAGATTGGTACGTTGTCAAGGATGGAATTTTAGTCGATTATCTCACGGACAGAGAAACAGCTTATCGCCTCGGACGCGCAAGCAGCAACGGTTCTGCCTGCGCTGACAGTTGGTCTAGCGTACCGATGGTGAGAATTCCTAATTTGGGATTGGAACCGGGCCCGGATGGCGGCAGTCATACTGCTACTTTGGATGAGATGATTGCTGATACGGAAGATGGGATTTTAATTGATGGTATAGGCAGTTTTTCGATTGACCAACAGCGGCGCAATTTTCAATTCGGCGGCGATGCTTTCTGGAAGGTGGAAAAAGGTAAAATTGTCGGTATGTTGAAGGATGTAACTTATCATTCGATGAGCACTGATTTCTGGAATCAAGTAGATGCGATTGGCCCTGCTTCCGAACGGGTTCAATGCGGTACTAATATGTGCGGAAAAGGTGAGCCGATGCAGGTTGCTCAGATGACTCACGCTTGTGTACCGGTGCGGGTTAAAGATATTCAAATTGGGGGAAGGGCTTAATTCGGAATGATTTAACCACAGAGGGCGCAGAGAACACAGAGAGAGTTCTGAGATAATAAAGCTAACAAATTCTTCCTAGTATTCTAGCTTATGACCGTAACAACATCGCCCGCAATTTTAAGTGAAGACCGAGCCTTATCTTTATTAGAAAAGGTAGTCAAACAATCGGAAGCAGAGGAAGTATTTGTCAGTCTTTCTACTGGCGAAGAATCTCTTTCCCGATTTTCGGAAAATCAAATCAGCCAAAATATCAGCAAAACTGTATTTAGCCTCAACATTACTAGCTATTTTGGCAATAAAAGCGCTTCTGCTGCTGTTACAGAATTTGATGCAGATGCGATCGCCCAAACCGTCAAGCGATCGGAAGAACTCGCCCGAATTGCCCCCGCAGACCCCGAATGGATGCCGCTGTTGCCCCCTCAAACCTACGATTTGCCCCCGGCGGCGTTTGATGCAGCAACGGCTGCTGCATCGCCTTTAGAGCGGGCAAAAATGGTACAGCAAGCCTGCGCGATCGCATCTGGCGAAGGTGCGGAAGCTTCCGGTACATTGAGCGCTGAGGCTTCGCTGTACGCGATCGCCTCGTCAACCGGACTCCGCGCCTGTAACCACTCTACAGAGGCGAATTTCGGCTTTACAGCCCGCATCGGAGACGGTTCTAGCTGGACGGAAAGCACGGCTTGGGGCATCAATGAACTACAAGTCGCCGAATTAGCAGCACAAGTTGTCTCGCGCGCGAAGGCCTCCCGCAACTCCCGCGAAATCACTCCCGGCGTATAT
>PVWI01000102.1 GCA_003003725.1 filamentous cyanobacterium Phorm 6
GGTTAATGCTAGTTGCGCCCGACACTAGCCCGCGCAATACTGGCATTCCTGGGGAAGACGACAATTGGGATTTGGGAAGCGGCGCGGGTTTTTATGTGGATGCGACAGCCTCACCTTGGAATTCTCATTATCGAATGTACAGTTATGTGGTTGATGAATTGCCAAATTTGATCGCTGAAAATTTCCCAGCGATACGGGAAAAACAGGGAATTTTCGGTCATTCGATGGGCGGACATGGGGCTTTAATTTGTGCGTTGAAAAATGGCGATCGCTATCTTTCAGTTTCGGCTTTTGCGCCTATTTGCGCGCCCGTGCGCTGCCCTTGGGGACAAAAAATATTCATTAACTACCTTGGGGGCGATAAGGAGAGTTGGAGGGCTTGGGATGCGAGCGAGTTAGTTCACCAAAAGCAATATAAACGTCCGATTCTGATTGACTGCGGCACTGCTGATTCCTATCTGGCTGACGGGCAGTTGTTGCCAAATCTGTTCGCAGATGCTTGTGCAAAAGCGGGACAGCCGCTGACTTTAAGGATGCAGGAAGGTTACGATCACAGCTATTATTTTGTGGCGAGTTTTATGGAGGATCATATTCGCCATCATGCGGCTGCTTTGTGTGAGTAAAACAGGTTTGTAGTCAGGACTTTAGTCCGAAAGGTTTGTAGTCAGGACTTTAGTCCTCAGCGGACTGAAGTCCTCACTACAAACCTATGAATGTTCGCAGTGAGGACTTTAGTCCTCAGCGGACTGAAGTCCTCACTACAAACTAATGGGAAATACCCAGTCTTGGTACTTACTATCGCGATTTTCCATAATCCCCGTCAGTTTCTCTAAAATCTTTTCGGTGATGGGTCGGTTTTTGGGCAGTTGATAGTTTTCTATTCGGTTAATTGGGGTAATTTTGGCGGCGGTTCCGCATAGGAAAATCTCGTCTGCAATCAACAGTTCTGATTTATCAACTGGTCTTTCTATGACTTCTATTCCTAAGTCTCGGGCGATTGTCATCACGCTATCTCTGGTGATTCCTTCGAGAATATCTTGGTCGAAACCTGGAGTAATTAATTTTCCGTTTCTAACGACAAATATGTTCATTCCTGAAGCTTCGCTGACTTTTCCCTGGGTGTTCATCATAATCGCTTCGTCGAAGCCGGATTCGACTGCTTCTGTTTTGGCTAAGGCTGAGGTGATGTAGGCGCCGCTAATTTTACCTCTCAAGGGTAAGCTGCGGTCTTCTTGGCGGTACCAAGAGCTAATTCTACAGTTGACTCCTGCTTTGGGTAAGTAGTCGGAAAGTTCTAATCCGTAGACAAAGAAGTCTGTTTCTACGTTGTGGAGTCGGGGGGCAATTCCTAAGCTGGATGTGTAGACGAAAGGGCGGATGTAAAATGATTTTGTTGGTTGATTTTTCTGGACAAAATCAATGATTATCTGTTGAATTTTGTCGGCGGGTAAATCGCAGTGGAGGAAGCTGGCACTTTGGCTTAATCTTTGACAGTGGCGATCTAATCTAAATAGGAGGATGCGATCGGCATTTTGGGGGTCGGGAATTCCCCGCAACCCTCCTAAAACTCCGGTTCCGTAGTGCAGGGCGTGGGTGGCTATGGAAATGTTGGCGTCGGCAAATGGGAGAAATTGGTTTTGAAAGTAGGCAATTGGGAGAAAACTATCCATGATTCAAGCTGGCGATGAGTTTGGCAGTCCGCGAGGAATGGTGAATTTCGTTATATTACCATAAGTTGGACGATTTTAGATTTTAGATTTTGGATTTTAGATTGAGAATGACTGATTTGATCGGGGTTTGGAAATTGCCGACAGTGGCATTCTTTTTTTTAAATGGGATGATTATTTTATGGTTAGATGGATTTATAAAATAATATTAATTGCGCTCGGTTTGGTTGATAATTGTTTTGAGAAAGAGTGCGATCCTTTTTGGGAAGCTTCGCTAACGACTAAAAACAAAATTTAACTAAGGGGCAACTATGGCACGTAAATGTTTCATCATTGAAATGGGGATGGGTATAGACCAGCACGGGCAGGAACCGACTGTGGCGGCGGCTAGGGCTGTACGAAATGCGATCGCCCATAATGCTCTCTTAGGCGTCTGGGAAGTGGCTGGTTTGACTGACCCGAATCAGATGATTGTTGAAGTAAAAGTGGCTGTTCCTTACCCGGAACAAGTGCGGCACGAGGAGGTTTTGGCGGTGTTGCCTTTTGGGAGCAAAACTCTGATTGTGGAGCAAGGGGGGATGATTGTGCCTGGAAGGGCGATCGCCTCTCTGAATGATAAAAATGATGAAATGTTAATCGCTGTGGCGGCTGTGACTGTTTTTGTGGACAATGAGGACTAATTTTGCCTGGGATTAGGGGATAAAAGGCGAGGTTCTGACGCACCCTACAAATTCAGTGGTAGTCCGATCGCACTTTCAGGCGATCGGACGCTGTACGGCCTTTCCGAAACAAGTTGAGCAAACCCAACGCGCTCAAATTGTTGGGGCGACCGACCAAACCCTGATATAGTTGAGCCAAACGTATGCCAGAGAGCGGTTGTTCTCTAACTAATTTCCCAAGCTGACATCAACTATGCTGCATCGAATTCTTGCCAAAAGTCGCTATCTAATGATAATTGCTGTACTCGGTTCTTTTATAGCATCTGTGACGCTTTTGATCTACGGTGCCCTGGAAACGATCGCTACCATCGGCTACATTATAACTACAGGGCCTATTTCCAGCGAAAACTCGAAACAACTGATTTTGTCCTTTATCGAAGTTGTAGATTTGTTTCTGCTAGCCACAGTATTTTATATTACGGCACTTGGACTTTATGAGCTGTTTATTGACGAGCGGATTAAAGTACCCAACTGGCTGGAAATTCATACCATCGACGATCTCAAAACCAAACTCACCAGCGTGATAGTTGTCGTATTGAGCGTATTGTTTCTCGGCGAGGCAGTTAAGTGGAAGGGCGATCCGAACATCCTTCCCTTTGGAGTGAGTATCGCTTTAGTAATCGCTGCACAGACGTATTTTCTGAGTTCGCAGGTGAAAAAGCCGAAGTCAGATTGATAGCTGTGCGATCGCGGAAATTACCCAAATCTCCAGCCAGCAACGACAATTTAATGGATTTTTCTTAATAAGCAACTTCAATATTACATCTATCTTCGGACTGATAAATATGCGGTTTCAAACTTGCTTTGATAGAGAGGAAAGTAGTTGGCGATCGTATATAAGATTACAGTTACGTTTGATAATAAGAGTCAACTATGCCAGAACAACCATTTGACACATTGCCTTCAGAAGCACAAGAATTGCCCCAAGGATCGCAGAATATTTTTAAAGCTGCTTTGGCGAGCGCTACCGAAGATGGAATGAGTCAAGACGCTGTGACTCGGGTTGCTTGGAATAGCGTCAAATCTGAGTAGGTTCAAGGTGACGGCGGGTGGCATCACAAGGGCGACGATACTAACCAAACTCACAAATCTCTACAGTCTGGTGGCAATTAGGCCTTAGTCCTTAGTCATTAGTCATCAGTCATTAGTCCTATCGTGTCCGCTAAAATAACCTCGATCGGGTTTGATAGTTGGGACTTGAGTCCTCTCTCGGACAATGCGGACTAAAGTCCGAACGATCAAACCAACTTGATTGAGGTTTGATCGTTCGGACTTCAGTCCGCATTTTCTCTCGGACTGAAGTCCTCACTACTAACCAAGCAGTGTATGGATGACGGGTAATAATTTAGGTTGATAGCTGTCGGATGCGGCCCGGTTGGCGATCGAGATCCTGCTGTTGAGCAGCTAATGTAGCGTACTCGATCGGGCGTCGCATATCCCATTGCAATTGGGCTAAAACCAGCAAGCTAAATACCATGACAAATCCCGTAAACAGGAAAGACCAACCGCTAGTATAAGGCAAAATTGCAATTCCCAACAGGTGAAAAAAACTGGCAGCTAACAGCGCGCGCGATCGCACTGCTAATCCCGTCAAAAAATACCCGATTCCGCTCATTCCCAACCACAGCGCACACAGATTTGCCAAAACTTTTCCCCAACCCAAAAAAATGCCCAAGTCAGTCAGCAGCAATCCCAATAACATCAGTATTATCCAACCGTAAAGCACCCAAATCAAGCGTTCTTTTTTGACCCAACAGTACGTCCAGCTTACCATCGCCACTGTACCTACAAGGCTGAGAGCTGACCACAAACCTGCTTGCAACATCCAACTAACCGGCAAAAATTGTGCCGTACCAAACATGGGTATTAACAGCAAGCTCCACATCAGGCAAGCTCGATCGAGGCAAGTATAAAATGTTGAGTAAGCTCGTTCTTTCCCTAGGGGAAACTCAAAATGCCAAATTCCTTCTAAATCCAGAAGGTCAGGGTTAAGCTGTTTGCGGCGCAGAGGCGGAACTGAATAATTAAAAAAACTCATATTTGATACTATTAAAATTCACGATTAGTTGCTCATATACTTATATCAACAGCAATTGTTCTAATTGCAATCTGTCAATCGGATTAATTTCGTAAATTTTATTCTGTGTCGGCAGTAATAGTTATTCGATCGCAGCAGATAAAGCAGGAAGAGATAGATTTCACAAGTTGATAAAATAGCTCTTGCGACAGATGGCTGGACTATTAGTTATTGGATATTTTGAAAAAAGTAAACTTTGTTACAGAATTTATGCTCACTTTATCCCATCCTCTCAAACAGGTATTCCACTGCCCGGAAGAATCAGATTTTTACGCGCACTGCTTGGAAAGTTTAGTGTTAAACGCCAGCGAGAATTCTCGACTCATCGTAGAGTTTGGTTCTGGAGAGGGAAGTCCAGTTATTAAATCTTTGCTGAGAAGTGATTTTGAAGGAACAATACAGGGATTTGAGCTAAATAATGTAGCTTGGAAAATTGCTCAGTCTCAAGTTAAGCAATATGAACTGAGCGAACAATACGCCGTGCACAATTGCTCTTTTTTTGATTCGCCTTTATACCAGTCGGCGGATTGTATAATCTCCAATCCGCCTTACTTGCCGGCGGTGGATGACAAGATTTATCAGCCGCTGTTGCACGGCGGGACTGATGGTTCTACAATTGCTAAGAAACTTTTATCTTTGGGCTGCGACGAAGTTTTGCTGATGGTTTCTAGCTATTCTAATCCTGTGGGTTTGATCGATTATGCCTTGGATCGAGGCTACTCGGTGGCGAATTTTGAGATTGCACCTTTAACTTTTGGCTATTACAGTTCCGAGTCTAAGGTGAAAAGCGCGATCGCCCATCTCCGAAAACAGGGCATGGCTTTTTGTTCCGAAAATATCTATCTCCTGGCGGGAGTGTTGTTTAAAAAGCAGCAAAAGTCGCAAAGAGATTTGTCGATCGAGCTAATTCAGTTATTGACTGCTTTGTAAAATAAAGCTTTGGTAGGGTGCATCTGAGATGTTGCACCATTGTCAGCCTATTCCTCAAAGGCTTATTGAGAACGGTGCTATATAGTAGGGTGCATCCAAGACTTATGCACCCTACTATATAGCCGTTAATTCTGTTCTGCCGCTTGGATCGATCGCACTACAGCCAACCCAGCCCGATCGCCGATCGACTTCTCCTGATCGTAGCCCAACACCAATTCCCACGCCTCCTGCGGGTATCTGTCAACCAGCGGAATCGCCACCTCATCAAGCATCCAGCGCCCGTGACGTTCATCTTCGCGGATGTGCAATTCCCAATAACCCATCGCAGCCTGCGAGAGGCCCAGACGCTGGGCGGCGGCTAGATAATTGCGGTAAGCCACGGGCCCCGCCACCTCAAAATACGTGAGTCCGCCGTTGTAGCGCAGAAAATGGCGCTTGCGTTCCGTCAGCAAGAAATTGTGGTTGATGCTGGCGAGAACTTGCCAAGGTACCAAATCGAAATACGCCTCCGGTTCCGTGTTCATTCCGAATTCTGCCAGCATTTGGGCAAAAAAGGTCGAGTGTTTGCGGGCTAAGCGACCGCCGCCGTATTCTTCGATCAGCACCCGCGTCAGGGTTGACTGAATTTCGTTGCCGGCACCGCCGATGATGCGAGAAACGCGGCTGGCTTCCACTAAACCGTCGAAGGAGGCGATCGCCAGCAAGTGCTTGTATCCCTCTTCAGTCATCTGTTCCCGCAGGTAGCGATCGATCTCAGTTAGCTCTGGATCGACATCGGCGGCCGCGCGATCGCGCAGGGCTTGCTTGACATCCTCGATGTTTTGCAGCGCTGCAACGTCGATTTGGGCGCTTTCCCATTGCTGCCAGGGTGATTCGATGCGATCGCGCACAGAACGCAAATAGTGCGATCGTTCGTTGTTGTAGCGGCGCAAATCGTCGTACCAAAACAAGTTGAGGCGGTTGATGCGGTAGAGCACGCGCTGCAAGAAGCGGTGAGCGGCCTCGTCACCCGGTTCCTGTTGGTAAGCTGCTTGAAGTGCATAGGCGATCGCGCTTTCAAAATCGCTAACCAGTAACGGTTTTGCCGCCACCGTCTTGTCTAAATCCTCTACCTCTAGCAAATTGACAAATTGGCGATCGGCTGCTTCGTAATTTGGGAGTGCGGGTTGCTTTTTGGTAAGACTCGGCGACTCAGAAGAAGAAAGTATCTCTAGGGTGTTTTGCATGGAATCAAATTATGCTAACTCAGATTATTGTGCTGCCTGCCAAAACAGCCAACCTTTGCAGATTGCCGAATATTCTGGCTGCTTATTTTCAAGATAGCCAATCAGTCAGCAGGATACACCTTTCTATTGATAGATATTTTTAACTTACCCTTATTCTCTTCTCTTCTTTTCTCTTTCTACCCTACCCTTCGGGAACCCCTACGGGGAACGGGAACGGCTTCGCCGAACGTGTCCTTAGCGCCTTCGCGCTTCGTTAAAAAAAAATCCCCTTCCACGTTTATTAATATAGCTGTGTTTCCATCAACTATAATGGAATAAAAAATTAGAGGAGCGGTAAGTTATGGCAGTGCAGTTGCTCAAAAGACTGTTCACCGTAGAAGAATACCATAATATGAGTAAAGCTGGGATTCTTTGTGAGGGCGATCGCCTAGAATTGATAGAAGGAGAACTTGTTAAAATGGCAGCAATTGGAACTCGTCACGCTTCCTCTGTGAGGCGCTTAGCCCGACTGTGCAGCCAAATTCCCGAAAATTTAGTTATTTTCGACGTGCAGAACCCCGTGCTGTTGAGCGATCGCACGGAACCGCAACCTGATATAGTATTGTTGCAACCTCGCGCCGATTACTATTCAACCGCCCATCCCCTACCATCGGAAGTTTTGCTGTTAATAGAAGTAGCTGACACTTCCATAGATTATGACAGAGACGTGAAACTTCCTATTTATGCCCGGTCGCCAATTCAGGAAATCTGGATAGTCAATTTACAGGAAAACTGCTTGGAAGTTTACCGCCAGCCGACTGTTAACGGTTACAGTGTAATGCTGAAGTTTTGGCGGGGCGACGAAGTTTCGCCGCTGGCATTTCCCGAATTTGTAGTTAGTGTGGATTTGGCGATCGGCTAAATTGGGATTATTTGCATTGTAGGCGATCGCAAAAATACTCCTCATACAAACTGCATCTCGCACTGCAATAATTGCCCTCCAGTTTCACCAATCCCATACTATTTAATTTAAACCCCAATTCTAACCTCAATCTAACGGGATTTGAGACACTCACAACCTCTCTCATCGCCTCGATTAATTCTGGATATTTTTCTAAATTCCACAAATGCCGGCGCAAATGATCGCTGTAAATTCCTGCCTCCGTTGTCGCCGATTTCACCAAATTATTTAAAGTCACATCTTGACAGACAATGCGATACATAGCCAGCCGCACTAAATAGGGATGTCCTCCTACTAACGCCATCAATTCTGCAACTTCTGTCGCACTCCAATTCAGTTTGTGTCGCGCTGCTAACTCTTGCACTTGCTGCGAACTAAACTCCGACAATTCGATCGGCAATCCGACATTAAACGGCGACTTATTCACATCCAGCGGGATATAAACTTCCGTGGAATGTACTACAATTAAACGAAATTTTTTCCAAATATCTCGCCGCTTTGCTTCTTCGTGCAAAGCGCGCAACAACCCAAAAAAGTCATCGGCAATTTCCGGCGATTCAAAAAGGCGATCGCACTCATCCAAACCCAATGTCAGAGGTGGTGACGATTCCGACAGCAAATACTGTTCAAAAAAAGCTTTACAGCACTGATTGCTGCCAATTAAATCTGCTAATTCCCAGCATTTAGGTAACTGATCCAGCATTCCCAACTCTTGACCGACGCTAGCACAAAACCACTGCAAAAATGTATCTGAATTCGCGAAAACTCTCCTATTTGCTAGCTGGAAACTCAGCGCTACCGTGCGAGAACCTTGCTCTTCTGCATGATGCAAAATCCGCGCCATTAAAGAAGTTTTCCCCATCTGTCTGGGTGCTTTGATGCGGATCAGGGCTCCCGGTTGGGCGATCGCCTCGTAACAGCGGGATTCTATCGGAGGGCGATCGATATAAAAGCGAGAAACTAAATCTACTTGTCCTCCCGGCAATTCTGGCGCTGCTGCTGGTATGGGTTGAATTATCGAATTTTTTGTGCTAGGAATTTCGCTCAAATTGACAGCTAATTCATGGTCTGCATTTAAGGATGTGCGACCTTCTTTAACTACGGTTAAAATTTCTGAAATTAACTTTGATGAGTCGGCCGCAGACCGCCAATGCCAAGACTGGACTCCTGCTAAATAATGCAATAAATCAAAAGAAAATGGTGCATTTAATTCAATGCAAATTGGTAATATCGCTGGTTTTTTATTAGTTAAACTGTGCAATTCTTGGGCTAGCTGTACTTGTTCTAATATCATTTCGCTAGCGGCATATTCTGCGGAGATCGGTAACAGCAAATAATCGCAAAGCTTTAAATATGAGTTGTCTTGGCTGCTGTTGTTAACTAAAAAGACTTCGTGGCTAGCAAAAGTCAAAGCTTGGTGCAATTGTTGAATCAGGGTGTGGTTTGGGTTCGATCGCGCGTTAGCGTTAGCGAAGCGATCCGTTCCCCGTAGGGGTTCCCGAAGGGTAGGAAAGCCCGCCCCTACGGGAGACTCATCAACGAAGAGGATCGCAATTTTGGCTATTTTGGCTGCTATCGACTGTGTTTCTACCGATTCGCACTGGGTCTCAAAATCGGCTATATCGCGCCATTCCTGGCCCAAGCCGCGACAAATTTCGATGAAATTGGCATAATCCACAGGTTTGCCATTCAGGAAATGACTGACAGTAGATTGGGCTATCCCTAAATCCTCAGCCAAGATTTTCTGACTGGGAAAGCCATTTCTCAGCAGAGATGATTTAACTGCGGGAATGTACTGGAGATGCAGCCTGAGCGATCGAGGCATTGCTTATCACAATCGAGACACTGAAACTATCATAAATGGCAACCGTCCCCAAAGTCGATGAAAAGTCGATGAATTCTCAAATAACTCACTCACGAACTCAAATAGCGGCCTGGTTAGATGAGAAATAACAAGGTTGGATCGCATCAAAACGAGGTAAAAGCATTGTGTATTCTCTCCTAATTTGGTCGCTGGCGTCAGCTACGGATCAACCAGGTTTCGCCTTCACACCGCCGATATTGTTGCTGGGAGTTGTGCTAAGTGCGATCGATCTATTAATTCTCACGACTCACCCGCCAAGATAAAGTTGCGATCGCAAACATAGAGGAAAAAATACCATGCGTCAACAAAAGTCTAAGTCAAATAGCATTTTACTCAAGTTTTATAGCATTTTACTCAAGGGTTGTGGATGCTTATTGCTTGCGTACATTGGATTAATTGGCTGTGGCATCCTGTTTGGCGGAATATTATTTTATTCTTTTGGAATTAAGGATAAGCAAGTTGAGATATGGGTGGGATATGAGGGTATGGCAATTAAGGCTAAGCAGTCGGAAGGAAAACAGTATGTTGGTTCTTTAATGAACAGAGCTCAGCAAGCTTATTTTGCAGAAAAAGGTACTTTTTCTACTTCTATTGAAGCTTTAGGACTTGGCATTAAAAAAGAAACAACCAACTATAAATATTCAATCCGTGTCACTAAAACAGCAGCCTTTAATTATGGAGTAAGCAAAAAGTATGATCTTAAAAGTTATTTTGGTGGTGTTTTTATAGTTGCCGCTAAAGAATTAGATCCAAATGCCCGTCGAGATGAAATGACGACTGTATCCATATTTTGCCAAACTGAAAAGCGCCCTTTGTTTAGAGTTAAACAAAAAGATGAGTCTGATGAGCCAGGAGAACCAATTTATCAAAATGGCAAGGTTATTTGCGGCAAAGGCACAACCGAAGTGACCAAATAATCTAACTAAGTAAATCCCAGAATATTTCGCACAAATAGGAGATCGTCAAAATGAAAGCCTCAGAATTAATTAAACTCTATCAACAAGGTAGAAGAAACTTTAGCAGAGAAAACCTCAGAGGTGAGAATTTTGATGGTCAGCAACTCTCTGATATTAATTTGAGTCATGCTGATATTCGAGGTGCTAGCTTTGTCAATGCTAATTTAACAGGAGCTAATTTTACTTATGTTAAAGCTGGCTCAACTTTTGGACTATCATTTTTCCGAACCATTTATCAGTTAAGTATTGCTTGTTTAGCAATGAGTTTATCTATTTATTACTGCATTAATTATGCTATTATGGAGGCGAAGTTCTTAAACGGTGAACTTGACCACGACACTGGTGGACTTGCATTAGGTTTTTTTGTTAGTATGTATCTATATCCGTCGTTACTCTTTCTTATTTTTTCAGCAACATGGATTAAAGAAAACCGCACCAGTATTTTCTGTTACTACTTTACTACCATTTTATTTGTAAATATACTTGTCCACCATTTTACAAATAAAACTACATTAATAGGTGGCTTTATTTTTCATTACATGATGCTATCACCACTAATTACTTTAGTTTCTACTACAGTACATTATATTGTTGAAAGTTTACCATATCAAGGAACATGGATGTGCCAAGCTACTACTTTTAACGGAGCATTTTTACAAAAAGCAGATTTTTATCAAGCAACCTTGGGGAATACAGATTTCAGATTTTCTCTGTTAGAAAATACTTGTTTCTATCAGGCAAAATATCTTAATATTAAACTCTTTAGAAAAACACGGCTAGCGTCAAGAAAGCTGTTGACTAATTCTATTAAAACCAAAGTAAATAGGAAGCGATCGAGATAACAGCCTTAGTTCCCAATCTCAAATCTCAAATCTATTTAACATCAAATGCTGTACCGATATCGTTTGTAAGTCCGACAGTCCGACAGGGAATTAATTCCCTGTGTCATAGCGAAAGTCCTCTCAAAGAGGACTGAAAAGCCAATTAAATAAACCTCTTAATTTAAAATCTAAAATCTAAAATCTAAAATCAATAATTACCAATCTAAAATCTAAAATCTAAAATCTAAAATTGATAGTCGGTTTTAACCGACTTTCGCTTTGAGGCAGGGGTTTAAACCCCTGCCGGAATGCGGGTTTGACCTTAAAATGACTGCCAACCGTCCCCAAAGTCGATAAAAAGTCGATGGAAAGTCGATGAATTCTCAAATAACTCACTCACCAACTCAAATAGCGGCCTGATTAGATTAGAAATAACAAGGTTGAGTTACATCGCAATGAGGGAAAAGCATTGTGTATTCTATCCTAATTTGGTCGCTGGCGTCAGCCACTAATCAACCAGGTTTCGCCTTCACACCACCGATGTTTTGGTTTGTGCTCGGAGTTGTGCTAAGTGCGATCGATCTGTTTATCCAAAAAACTCAGCCCCAAAAATACAGGTTTTACCTGCTGATGATGGGAGTTGCTGCTCTAATTTCATCCTTTATTTTGTGGAGAGGCTCAGTCGCATTTGATTTTAGTTGGGCGAACATAATGTATCAAGATTTTGACTGGCAGATATCCTACTGGATGGGGATAGCCCTCGCGCTGAGTATCTGGATTAGACCGATTTTCATTGTTCGCAAAAAGTTTGTGATTCCCGAAGCAACGGAAGCGACAACTATCTCAGAAATTTTCCCAGGAGAAACTGGAATGGTGATTTATGAAGGTGCTTCGTGGAAAGCTCGGAATGAAGATAACCAAGTAATCGCACCAAGACAAAAAGTTTACGTTTTGCGCCGCGAAGGAAATACGCTGATTGTTGTACCTGACAAATTAATTCACATCAATAGCTAAGTCTGGGTTTGTTACTTCCTTGATTACACGGCGATTAAAATCGCTTCTACACAAGCAAAGTCCGCCTTCGCCGACTAAGAAATCACTGTACTATCAACTATCAACTATTTACCAGGAGATTCACTATGTATCAGTATTTTTTGATGGTGTTGTTTGCAATCACCGGAGTATCTTTAGTCAGCAGTGTCAAAATTGTCCGTCAAGGAGATGAAGCGTTAGTTGAAATTTTCGGAAAGTACGATCGCAAAAAACTTGAACCGGGTTTGACATTTCTGATTCCGTTTGTCGAAACAGTCGCCTATAAACAAACTCTGCGCGAGCAAATGTTAAAACTGCCACCGCAACAATGTGCAACTAGCGATCGGGTTTTTGTCACTCTTGAATTTATTGTGTACTGGCGAATCATTGACTTAGAAAAAGCTTCCTACAAAGTGCAGAACCTCAAGGAAGCTATGTTCAATATGCTGATTCTTTCGATTCGGACTCAGATTGCTAAATTAACTGTCGAGGAACTTCATACAGCTCGCCATCAACTCAATAATACTTTAGTGGAGGAGCTGGATACAACCACTGATCCTTGGGGGGTCAAGTTTACCCGGGTGGAATTGCGCGATTTTGCGATCGGTACAAAAGCGATTAAACCAGAATATTCCGACAAAAAAGAAGCACAAAAGTTGCGATATTAGGAATTACTATTTCCTTGTTTTCCTCGTTCCCAGTATCTGCCCATTCCTGACAACAAACACGCGCTTTCCCACATTCCAGCAGGGGTTTAAACCCCTGCCGGACTGTCGGAATATCGGTTTTACTAGAAACACAGAGAGTACACTACCATGAGTCAACAAAAATTTCAGTTATCTAGCCTTTCACTTTATCGTTACGAATGCTTGTTGTTTTTGATCTACGTCGGAGTAATTGGCGTGCTAGCTAGCCCCTCATTTATTAATGAGGTAATTCTGGAGATACCATCGGAACCAAAACAGTATGTTAGCTCAATGAACAGAGAACAAAAAGCCTATTTTGCTCAAAAAAATACTTTGGCTAATTCTGTTGAAGTATTGGGAACAGGCATTCAAACTGAAACCCCAAATTACAAGTATTCAGTTCGCGCCACCAAGCAAGCAGCATTTAATTATGGAGTATCCAAGCACCCAAAAAGTACAAGTTATGTGGGCGGTGTCTTTGTAGTTCCGGTTAAAGAAGTTGAGCCAAATGCTGCTAAACATGAACTCAAGGCAATAGCCATATTGTGTAAAGCTGATTCTCCCGGTTCAATTCAACCACCAGAACCCACTTATCACAATGGTAAAAGTGCTTGTGGCAAAGGCACGAAAGCAGTGACAGAATAATCGAACTCTAGGGCGGATAATGACAGCCGATTACAATATCAAATCGGCATTTAATTAATTTTTTAAGGACTAAACTCCTTACTACAAACAGAGAGGATCAAATATCATGATTCAAGAAGATTTTCAGTCAAATAGCACTTTGCTTAAGGGTTGTGGACGCTCATTGCTTGTATTAGTTGGATTAATTGGTACGATCGTCCTGTTATTCCAGACATTCTTTTTGACTTTTACAATTAAGGATAAACAAGTTGAGATATTTCTGCGGCTACCATTATCATCATTTCTGAATAAGGCAAATAAGGCTAAGCAGTCAGAAGCCAAACAGTATGTTAGTTCGCTGAACAGAGGTCAGCAAGCTTATTTTGCAGAAAACAGTGCTTTTAGCAATTCTATTGCTGCTTTAGGGCTTGGCATTAAAACAGAAACAAACAACTACAAATATTCAATTGTTGCTACTAAAACAACATCTATTCATTATGGAGTGTCTAAACAGAAGAATCTTAAAGATTATGTCGGCGGTGTCTTTCTAGTTCCTGCTAAAGAATTTGAGCTAAATGCCGATCGATATGAAATGACGACTGTAACTATACTTTGCGAAACTAATGAAGAGCGACCTTTATTTAGATATAAGCCAGCAGATGAACCAGCGGAACCAATTTATAAAAATGGCGAGGTTATTTGCAGCAAAGGCACAACAGCAGTGACCAAATAATCTAACTAGAGGCCAGATCAAGTTCTGATTATAAACAGAGAGGAGACAATACCATGAGTCAAGAAGATTTTAAGCCAGCTAGCCTTTTCCATAAGCGTCCTTCTAAGTCAGCTAGGATTTTATATAATAGTTGTGGATGCTTAGTTATTTTAATGATCCTTACAGCGATCGCTCTGCCATCTTTTCTGGCTATGGCAAATAAGAGTAAGCAGCCGGAAGGCAAACAGTATGTTAGTTCGCTGAACAAAGGTCAGCAAGCTTATTATGCAGAAAACAGTGCTTTTAGCAATTCTGTTGCTGCTTTAGGACTTGGGCTTAAAACCGAAACAACCAACTACAAATATTCACTTCGTAGCACTAAACAAGCTGCTTTTAATTATGGAGTATCCAAGCAAAGAACAGAAAAAAGTTATGTCAGCGCTGTCTTTCTAGTTCCTGCTAAACAATTAGATCCAAATGCCGATCGAGATGCCATGACGACTACAGCCATCTTGTGCGAAGCTGATTCTCCCGGTACAATTGAACCAGCGGAACCAACTTATCAAAATGGTAGCGTTATTTGCGGTAAAGGCACAACACAAGTGACAAAATAATCTAACTATAGGCAAACTTATGACAGTCGATTACCAATATCAAATCGGCGGCAGTCTCCCGCAAGATGCACCTACTTATGTAGTGCGACAAGCTGACTCCGAACTTTATCAAGCCCTGAAAGCTGGAGAGTTTTGTTACGTGCTCAATTCCCGACAAATGGGCAAATCTAGTTTGCTGGTGCACACCGTACAAAAGCTCTCGACCGATCGCATTGCTTGTGCTACGATCGACCTTTCGGACATTGGCAGCCAGCAAGTCTCTCTCGATAAGTGGTACGGCGGCGTCGCTTACAAGCTTTTGTGCAGCTTCAACCTATTTAACGCCGTCGAGTTTATGACTTGGTGGCGGGAGAGAGAGTTGATGCCGCCGGTGCAGCGTTTAGGAGAGTTAATTGAGGAGTTGCTGCTGGCAAAAATTGCTCAACCGATTGTCATTTTTATTGATGAAATTGATAGTATTCTCAGTTTCCAAGAACCGCTAGATGATTTTTTTGCGTTAATTAGAGCTTGCTATAACAAACGCGCTTATAAGTCTGAATACCAGCGGTTAACTTTTGCTTTGCTGGGAGTTGCTTCGCCGTCGGATTTGATTTCTGATGCAAGTCGCACTCCATTTAATATTGGTTTAGCTATAGAATTGTACGGTTTTAATTTACAGGAAGCTTTGCCTTTGGCTAAGGGATTGGAGGGAAAAGTTGACAATCCTCAAGAGGTTTTACAAGAAATTTTAGATTGGACTGGAGGGCAGCCGTTTCTGACTCAAAAGCTTTGCAAAATTATACTTCAAAATATCAAATGCTTAGAAGATGCTTCTACTATTTATGGTGCAATGGAGGAAAGAAGGACTGAAGTCCTTACTACGAACCTGGAGGAAAGAAGGACTGAAGTCCTTACTACGAACCTATTCATTGGTGAGATAGTGCAATCTCATATTATTGAAAATTGGGAATACTCTGATGAACCGGTACACCTTAAAACAATTCGCGATCGCCTTTTGAGAAGTCAGCACCGCGCCAGTAGGTTATTGGGATTATATCAAAAAATCTTGCAACTCGATCGCCCGCAACCCCCAAGGGCCGAGAATATGTCAGAACCCCCCTTGTTAAGGGGGGCTGGGGGGATCGGCGCTGATGATACTCCCGAAGAGACAGAATTGCGTTTGAGTGGGTTAGTTGTAAAACGAGCCGGAAAATTAACCGTATCCAACCGCATTTATGCAGCTATATTCAATCAAAACTGGGTAGAAAAAGCACTTTGTGACTTGCGCCCTTACGCTGAATCTATAACAGCATGGATAGCATCAAATTGTCAAGATGAATCTCGATTGTTGCATGGTCAAGCATTGCAAGATGCGCGAAAATGGGCTGCTGGTAAAAGCTTGAGTACCCAAGATTATCAGTTTTTAGCTGCTAGCCAAGAAGCAGAATTTGCCCAATTGCGCGATCGCGAGCAACAAACTCAAGCAGAAATAGAACTATTGCGCCGGGAAAATCAGTTATTAGAAGAACTATCCGCCGAGCAAAAACTTAGAAAAGTTACTCAACTTAAACTCTGGCGTGAAGAACGACTGAAAGTGCGAATTTTTACGGTGAGTTCAGTATTAATGATTTTCATCTTAATTGCTGCTTTTTGGATCAAGCCCTCAATTGAGGAAAGAAATAACAAAATCCTGACTCTCAGCTTATTTTCCGAAACCCTATTTGCAGCAGATAAAAAACCGGAAGCTTTAATCGAAAGCATTAAAGCTGTTAGAGAAATGCAGCGATCGCTCGGAGTGAGTTCAGAAATTCAGATGCGAGTGGCGATCGCCCTCGAACAGGCAGTTTACAGCTTGCGGGAACGTCGCCTCTGGCAGAGTCAAGGCACTAACCTTGCTTTCGCGAGCTTCAGCCCAGACAGTCAAATACTGGCTACAGCTACCGATCGCAATGATATCAAACTTTGGCAAACTAATGGCACTTTACAAGCAACATTGACCGGGCATACTGATAAAATTATAAGTGCACTCTTCCATCCTAGCGGTCAGATAGTTGTTTCCGCCAGCGACGACAAAACCGTGAAAATTTGGCAAAAAAACGGAAATTTGATGCACAATTTAACAGGACACAGCACTAAATTAACCAGCGTCTGTTTGAGTCCTGATGGTAAAATTATTGTTTCAGCAAGTGCCGATGGAATTGTTAAACTATGGCACATAAACGGGCAAGAATTGTCAAGTTTTCAAGTGGATAAAGGTTGGATAACCAGCCTGAGTTTTAGCCCCGACGGTCAGATACTTGCTGCGGCTGCTACTGATGGTACTGTTAAACTGTGGAGTTTGACCAAGGTTGTGCAAAAATTGCAAAAACAGCAGTCAATCGAGGCAAGTAGCGATATCAAGTTGCTCAGAAGTTTACAGTTCGATCGCGATCGAATTGTGAGTGCAAGTTTCAGTCCCGACGGAGCAATGGTGGCGGCTGCAAGTGCTGGAGGAACTGTGAGAACTTGGAGCAAAGACGGCACAGCGCTGAGTATTTTAAAGCATACAAGTGGATTGACAAATATTAGTTTTAGTCCCGACAGTCAAATGTTGCTATCTGTAAGCAAAGATAAAATGTTGAGACTATGGAAAATTGACGGCAGGGCAGGCAGGGCAGGCACGGGGGCAATGCCCCTACATATTTTCACAGGTAATAAGGATGCTGTTTGGAGTGCGAGTTTTAGTCCTGACGGTAAGGCGATCGCTAGTGCTAGTGCTGATGGTACGGTGATATTGTGGAATCTTAATCTTGACGATTTGTTGGTGCAGGGCTGCAATGTCGCCCGCAATTATTTTCATACAAATGCGATCGCAAATCAAAAAAATCGCCACCTCTGCGACGGGGTTAAAAGTCAATCAGGGTTAACACCCAAAAAGCCTGGTTAAGATTCAAAGTCTTGAGTTTTGCACCAAAGTATCTAGACAAAAACCGGGTTTTTGCGTAAGTCTTGATATGCTTAAATTTGGTAGCAGCTAATAAGTAATAGGTCAGGGCGATCGGTGTATTCAACTCTAGAGCAAAAATACCAGCGACTGCAAACACAGTTAATGGGCAGCGTAATCGCCCTTGGCGGCATTTTCTGCACGGGTACTCTCTGGTATTGGCAGATCGAAAAATGGTCTCTGCTTGATGCCGCTTACATGACCGTATTTACCTTAGCAACGGTGGGCTACGGCGAACTTCACCCCCTCGGTAAACGCGGGCGGATGTTTACCATCTGCCTAATTTTGATGGGCGTGATTGCTATTGGTTTCATCGTCAACCGCTTTACAGAAGCCCTCATCCAAGGATATTTTCAAGAAAGAGCACGAATTAGGCAGCAGCAGCGTTTGGTAAATTCTTCGATCGGGCATTACATTCTCTGCGGTTTTGGGCGCACTGGGCGTCAGATTGCACTGGAATTTCAGGCAGAAAATATCCCTTTTGTAGTGATAGATTCTGCGGTACAGTCAGTTGAGGCAGCTTTGAGCCTTGGGTACACTTCTATGCAAGGGGATGCAACTCTAGACGAAATTTTGCTGAGTGTGGGGATCGATCGCGCACTTTGCATAGTAGCAGCTTTGCCCTCGGATGCCGAGAATTTATACACTGTAATGTCGGCGAAAACTCTGAATCCGAAGGTACGGGCGATCGCCCGCGCTACCACGGAAGAAGCGGTAAAGAAGTTGCAGCGGGGCGGCGCCGATGCTGTCGTATCGCCCTACATTACCGGCGGAAAACGGATGGCTGCCGCTGCTTTACGACCTCAAGTGATGGATTTTTTAGACGGTGTTTTGACGGGCACCGATAGTTCTTTTTACATGGAAGAATTCTTGGTAGATCCCAATAGTTGTGTCTACGTCGGACAAACTTTGAGAGATGCCAAGTTGCGATCGCAATCGGGTGCTTTAATTTTGGCAATTCGCCATCCTGATGGCCATTTGATTGTCGGGCCAACAGGAGAAACTCCGATTCAAGGAAGAGATATATTGATTTGTTTGGGTACTGCTGAACAATTGCGTGCCCTCAATCAAATCCTCAGTCCCCTGAGTTTTCGCCTCCCCCGCCCTCCTAATAAGTAGTCGATAAGCTGGCGTGCGTCTAATCTATACAATAATTTCTATTAAAAGTCTTGTGTGGTACGCCTCCCGCCCGGCCTAAAAATTTAGGCGTTGCTGATTTGGAGTATGAATTGCCTCCGGAATTTAGAGTAGGGGCAATTCATGAATTGCCCTCTAAATTTCAGGGATTGCCTAAGCGAGTGAATCCTACCTAAATTCAGCAACGCCGCCTTGGAGATACTTGAAACCGACAAGAGCGAAATTTCAGCGGAAAATAGGACTATCGGTAATACAATTAACCTGAAACCCTTGCTCTACAATATAAATACTAAATGAGCACGGAGGGATTTGAACCCCCGACCCTCAGGACCGGAACCTGATGCTCTATCCACTGAGCTACGTGCCCTCAACTTTTGTCAGTATAACACGTCTTGCCGAAAATGGCTAGTGTCGATCGCAAATTCGATCGCCAGTCTCCAAACCACTTGTTGCATAAGGGTTCAGCTCGCCCGCGCGATCGTGTATTAGGTAGTTTTCGCCCCTGGTGACTGCAAATTATATCTAAACGGTCACAATAATACGAAAATAGGTAAAATAATATACTTGAATCTGGCAAAGATTAGGTTCACAGTCGATCGGGGTTTAGCATCTACCACATCTCTTATCGCCCGTATGAATTCCTTTCTTCTAGTCGGCAATAGATGGCGCTGATGCTAAGACAGGCTCTGCAACAACGGTTATAGCCTAAGTTCACCAAACCTCTAAATCTGATGATTTCTAAAATTTTAGACAAATTACCGCTGCGAACAGTTCTCATAGTTCCATTCGTACTGCAAATCGTCGCAGCCGTGGGACTCGTAGGATATCTCTCTTTTAGAAACGGACAAAAAGCGGTTAATAACCTTGCCAGTCAGTTAATGAGCGAGGTGAGTTTGCGTGTCGAGCAAAACCTAGAAGTTTACCTGACAACTCCCCATCAAATCAATCAAAGCAAGCTCGATGCTGTCAAGCTCGGGTTCTTAAAGATGGAAAACTTATCAGCTTGGGAGAAATACCTTGGGCGGCAAGTACAATTATATCCCTATATCAATTTTACTGCCGTTGGTAACGAGAATGGAGATTATAGATCCGGAGAACAACTGTCTGACGGCTCCCGAACTATTAATGTAATAGAGAAATCTACAGGGTTAAATTTTTATTCTTACAATACAAACCAGCGAGGCGAGCGCACTACAGTTGTCACTGTTGTTAAAAACTTTGATAATCGGCAACATCCTGCGTACAAAGGCGCTATACAAGCAGGCAAAGCAATTTGGAGTTCTATTTATGTTTCCTTCCTAGAACCGACATTAATCCTCAGCGCGGTTCAACCCGTATACAGCGATAAAAATCAGCTAGAAGGAGTATTAATTGCTGCCTTGCGTCTCGACTATATAGGTAGATTTCTCAACAGTCTTAAAGTTGGTAAATCGGGTCAAACATTT
>PVWI01000417.1 GCA_003003725.1 filamentous cyanobacterium Phorm 6
GTTTTACCTACACCGGTGGGGCCAAGGAAGATAAAACTAGCCACCGGACGATTTGGATCGGCTAAACCTGCGCGCGATCGCTGAATTGCATCTGCAACCGCCGTCACCGCCTCATCCTGTCCAATTACCCGCTTGTGCAGTTCATCTTCCAAGTGCAGAAGTTTCTGCATTTCCGATTCAACTAACTTGCTAATCGGAATTCCCGTCCACTTAGAAATAATCTCAGCAATATCAGATTCGGTGACTTCTTCTCGTAACAGAGTTTTACCTGTAATTTGACTTGCTGTCAGTTTAGCTTCCGCTTCTTCCAGTTGTTTGTGCAACTCGGTTAATGTGCCATACTTCAACTCAGCAGCGCGGTTGAGATCGTATTTTAGTTCTGCTTGTTGAATTTCAATGTTAGTCTTATCTATCTGTTCTTTGACTTTTTGAATGCTGTCGATCACACCTTTTTCCGATTGCCACTGAGCATTCAAACCGCTTTGACTTTCCTTGAGGTTTGCCAAGTCTTTTTCTAGTCTTTCTAAACGGTCGATCGATGCAATATTGCTTTCTTTTTGCAGCGACAATCTTTCCATTTCTAGCTGCAAAACCTTGCGATCGATTTCATCGAGTTCTTCCGGCTTGGAGGTAATCTCCATTTTGAGTTTAGCCGCTGCTTCGTCCATTAAGTCGATCGCTTTATCGGGAAGGAAGCGATCGCTAATATATCGAGTTGACAAAGTAGCCGCCGCCACTAACGCATTGTCAGAAATTTTCACACCGTGGTGAACTTCGTACCGTTCTTTCAAACCTCGCAGAATTGAGATAGTATCTTCAACTGTCGGTTGATCGACATAAACTTGTTGAAAACGGCGTTCTAAGGCCGCATCTTTTTCGAGATATTTGCGGTATTCGTCGAGAGTTGTAGCGCCGATACAGCGCAATTCTCCCCTCGCTAACATCGGTTTGAGCAAGTTGCCGGCATCCATTGAGCCTTGAGTAGCACCGGCGCCGACAACGGTGTGAATTTCATCGATAAATAGGATGACTTTGCCGTTGCTGTCCATCACTTCTTTGAGCACCGCTTTCAAGCGTTCTTCAAATTCTCCCCGGAATTTTGCACCGGCAATTAACGCGCCCATATCTAAGCTAATTAATTGTCGGTCTTTGAGAGATTGTGGCACATCTCCGGTGATAATTCGCTGGGCGAGTCCTTCGGCGATCGCAGTTTTTCCTACTCCCGGTTCCCCGATTAATACGGGGTTGTTTTTGGTGCGGCGGCTCAATATTTGAATCGTGCGACGGATTTCGTCATCTCGTCCGATTACTGGATCAAGTTTGCCTTGACGCGCGGCTTCTGTCAAATCTCGGCCGTATTTTTCCAGCGCTTCGTATTTGCCTTCTGGATTTTGGTCTGTCACTTTGTTATTCCCCCGGACTTGGGTAATTATTTCTTTGAGTTTGGCTTCATCTAGTTTAAATTCTTGCAGTAGATTTTTGCCGAAGCGATCGTCCTTAACGTAACCTAGTATCAAATGCTCGATCGAGATAAATTCATCGCCGTACTCTTTACGATAAGCTTCAGCCCTGTCTAGCAGGGTATCCAGGGAACGGCCGAGATAAACGTTGCCGCCAGCGCCAGTGATTTTCGGTTGGCGGCTGATAAACTCATCAGTGCGATCGCGCAATTTGGCGATCGTCACTCCAGCTTTATTAAATAAACTGCTAGCCAGTCCCGATTCTTGTTCCAGCAAAGCTTTCATCAAATGTTCGCTTTCTAGCTGCTGCTGCTGGGCTGCTTTGACAACTTCTGGAGTGCGGGCGAGGGCTTCCCAGGCTTTTTCGGTAAATTGGTTTGGATTATTCGGTTGCATAAATTTTGATTCCCTGAATTTTAAAAGAGCGATACTGTAGAGGCGAATGCTCGATCGCCCGTATAATTGTCATTGTAGGGAGTTAATGGCGATCGGGCGATCGGTCTTCCCCTACATTTAGATAGGTATTTCCGTCCTCTGTCGCACTCTCTCGTAGGGAAAAGCGCCTAAAAGTGCGATCGGCCTCAAGCGCCTAAAAACTCCTAATTACTAATAGGATTGGGGGTAAGGGCCAAGGTAATGTAACGAAAAAAACTGTAAAGAGAGCATCGCAATCCGCCTTGTAATTAATGATAATTGTCGGCAGCGTGCGATCGGATAGCTGAACAGTTACCAAAATTTGGTATGATATTATTCAAATATTTATTATAGAACCATGTCTGAATCCCGAAGACTTGAAGACGAAGCCGTAGGATTTGCCGACAATCGAGAGCCGCGCTGTCCCTGTATCCTGTTACTAGACGTTTCGGGGTCTATGTCCGGCGCACCTATTAAAGCCTTAAATGATGGATTACGCATCTTCAGAGACGATCTGAATAAAGATGGCTTAACCAAAAAGCGCGTTGAAGTAGCTATTGTTACTTTTGAGAGTGAGGTAGAGGTGGTTCAGGACTTTGTGACTGCCGATAAGTTTCAGCCACCAACCCTAGAAGTAGGAGGATTAACCTACATGGGAAAGGGAATTAATAAAGCTTTAGACATTCTTCAAGCGCGAAAAGCCTCGTATAAGGCAAATGCAATCAGTTATTACCGCCCTTGGATATTTATGATTACAGATGGTTCACCCAGTGACAATGAAGTTGTCGATCGGGCGGCCCAACGGATTCGGGATGAGGAAGCTAGAAAAAAAGTTGCTTTCTTTGCTGTGGGTGTGGAAGAGGCGGCTAATATGACTCGCCTCAGTCAAATTGTCGTCCGCCCACCTATGAAGTTAACAGGGCTGAATTTTGAGGAGATGTTCCTATGGCTGTCAGGTAGTATGAGTGGAGTATCTAATTCTCAATTAGATGAACAAGTGCCCCTGGAACCGCCCGGATGGGGTTCTGTTTGATGAATTGTCAAGTTGCCTTTAAGTAAAAAGCATCCCATATTTAAATTTTTTTTCAGCGGAGGTACAAAGCCGAATTTTATTTTTTTAAATTAAGGAAGATGTTTCGTTAATCCACCGCGTCAAACATCGGAAACAGGACTTAAGTATGGGATTCCAGAAACCGGGGTTTTTACGAAAAAACTTTGTTAGAGCATCGTAGATTCAGTAAAAACCCGGTTTCTTTGGTCGGGGTGCGTCCAAAACGGAAGGAAATATCGATGATTCCGTTACATCCTCAGTTTATTACCAAAAACGGTAAAAAAGAATTTGCAGTGATACCTTACGAAGAATTTGCAGCGCTGCAAGCATTAATTGCTGATATGGAAGATTTGATGAATTTGAGGGCGGCAAAAGAGGCAGATGCAGATCGGCCTTCTGTGCCGTTAGCAGAGGTAAAAAAAATGTTAGGATTGTAGAGGGTTGTGGTGGGGATTAGTATGCAAGTCAAGCGTCAGTCTAATGGACAAGTGATTACTCTAGGGTCTGTGATAGCTAGTGGTGGTGAGGGGGAAATTCGCGAATTCCCCCCAGATTCCTCACTGCTGGCGAAAGTTTATCACGCCAACAAGCTAAAAGATATTGATAGTGACAAACTTCGAGTAATGTTGACTAACCCCCCTGATGACTCAGTAAAAAAAAATCACGGGTGTGTCTCGATTGCTTGGCCGGTTGATTTACTACTTTCTATCAATGGTCATCAGCAAATCATTGGCTTCCTCATGCCGCGAGTGCCGAAGCAGCAAGTGCGACCCATCCACGATTACTACACCCCTAAAACTCGCCGTGAGGAAAATCTCGGTTTTAATTACCTCTCCTTGCACCGCACGGCGCGAAACTTTGCAGGCGCGATGAGTGCTTTACACGCGAAACAGTATGTTATTGGCGATGTGAATGAGTCGAATATCTTGGTTTATGACACAGCGATGGTAACGCTGGTAGATACGGATTCCTTTCAAGTTCCCGATTTCCAACAGGGTAAAGTTTATCGCTGTCCGGTGGGGAAAGCGGAGTATACACCCCCGGAACTTCAGCGTCGTAAGAAGTTTGCAGATTATGACCGCACGCCGGAACATGATTTATTTGGGTTAGGGGTGTTGATTTTTCAGTTGTTGATGGAAGGGATGCACCCTTTTGAGGCAGTGTATCAAGGAAGTGAG
>PVWI01000103.1 GCA_003003725.1 filamentous cyanobacterium Phorm 6
GGTTGAAACCGCCGAGTCGCTTCCCTCTCAGGACTAAAGTCGCGCTCGTTTCACGCATTCCGCTATTCTTTTTATGATTCTTGATTTTTTTGGGCATTCATTGCCTCTTTGACGTGTTCTTGAACTTGCGATCGCACTTGTTCGTAGGCTACAGATGCACACCAAGGCCGGAGAGATAAAATAGTTGAATCTGGAGTAATCTCAGTCACCAAACAAGTCGGGGACGGATTCTCCAAAACCAGCGGGTGGGAGTTGGCAATTTCTAGTAACTCAGTCATAGTCGGACGGATCGGACGATCGCCAATATCAATTTTCAAGTCTACCCTTCTCGTTCCCATCGCCGTTGTATTTTTCAGTGTACCGTCAAATAACTTATTGTTGGGTACAATAATTTTGACATGATCGTCTGTCACCAGCGTTGTTGAAAAAATCCCGATCGCATCCACGACTCCTTTAACATCCCCACCTTCGATCGCATCTCCGACTTCAAAAGGCCGTAAACTAATCAACATCACCCCAGCAGCAAAGTGCGATAAAGTATTTTGCCACGCCAAACCGATCGCCAAACTCGCAGCCCCCACCACCGCAACCACGCTAGTAGTTTGAATGCCCAACTTACTCAAAGCCGCGACTACGCCGACTACCAAAATCGCAATTTCAGCAGCTTGAACTAAAAATTTCCGCAGCGTGGCTTCGGTGCGACTCAGAGCTCGGCGAGTCAGGCGGCCCGCAAAGTCGATCGCAACTCGCGTAATTAACAAAATGCCGATCGCCCACAGCACTTGAGGTACAATTTGAAACCCCAATTCTACGAATTTTTTCGAGAATTCTTGGGCTACTTGAAAAGCTTGAACTCTTTCTGTATCTAGCTGAGAATACAAGGTTTGGGCTATTGGCATAAATGTACTGATGGCTGTCATATTAATTGCGAATTGGGAATTAGGAATGGGGAATTGGAGGACTTATCCGTAAACTCTTTATACATCAATACGGTTCAGTTAATGCTTTTTTGTCATGGCGAGCGAATAGCGAAGCAATCGCAGTATCTGTTTTTCAGATGATTTTGTCTCTACAATCATCTGATCTGAACCGTATTGCTTGATACATAGGGTACGCGCTGCGCACCTTACACTCTGGGTAAGCAGTAATGTGCACAGTGCGCACCCTACAACTAAAGTTTCTGTAAATCCTATTGATTATAATAATAACCAATAACCACTAACCAATAACAAACAACCAATAACAAACAACCAATAACTACTGACTACTGACTGCAACCCGAGGCAATCGGTGTTTAAAACCGCAGAGAACTTCCCAAGAAATAGTTCCTAAAGTCGCAGCCCAATCGTCAGCAGTAATTTGATTTTCCCCATCTTTGCCCAACAGAGTCACCACTTCACCAACTTCTAAGTCGGGAATATCGGTAACATCCAACATTAATTGATCCATCGTCACGGCTCCCACTTGCGACACGAATTTACCCCTAATTAAAACCTGCATTTTATTAGAAAGATTGCGCGGAATTCCGTCCGCATAGCCTACACCAACTACCGCAATTTTCGTTTGTCTTTGAGCGATAAATTGATACCCATAACTAACGCCAGTTCCTGCTTCAATTGTTTTGACCTGCGTCACCCTAGCTTTTACCTGCATTACGGGCTTTAAATCCACAACATTTTGCAAGTGAGGAGCTGGATAAAGACCGTAGGTAGCTAAACCGACTCGCACTAAATCGTAGTGTAAATCGGGGTCAGCGAGGGCAGCAGCAGAGTTTGCCAAGTGCCAACTACTGGGGTTAATTCCTGATGTTTTAATTTGGGCGATCGCCCATTTAAACCGATCGTGCTGCTCTTTCATAACTGCGGTATCGAGACTGTCGGCTGTCGCCAAGTGAGAATAAACGCTGGCTAATTTTAAATTGGGCAACCCCTTGACTAATTGCACAAATTCTGTTGCTTCCTGCCAGGGCGCACCCAATCGAGACATTCCCGTATCTAACTTAGCATGAACGGGCAAAGATTGATTGAGACCGACAAGAACTTGCGAAAAAATCAGGGCTTGTTTGGCAGTACAAATAGTGGGTTGCAAGTGCCATTGGGCGATCGCCTTTACCTGTTGAGCTGTATGAGTTGCCCCCAACAACAAAATCGGCGCTTCTATCCCAGCTTCTCGCAATTCAATTCCCTCTGGAATTGTCGCCACACCTAGCCAACTAGCACCTGCTGACAAAACGGTTTGACTGACTGCGACAGCACCGTGCCCGTAAGCATCCGCTTTCACAACTGCCATCAGTTGTGTGTGGGGAGATAAGAGATTTTTAAGCTGTTTGACATTGTGAGTTAAAGCTGCTAAATCGATTTCTACCCAAGCCCGCTGGCAAAGTCCGCCGTCACCATCCCACAGCACTGTCTGGCAGGACTCTGCGGCTATTGATTCTGCGGTTGTTTGTTCCAAACTCAACATTATCGATCGCTCCTACTTGCTTACACCATTAAAAACTGCTCGGAGATTTCACTCTAGGCTTAATTATAATTAAATTTTCCCTTTAATCAATGTTAACTGGTGTATCATAGCACCAGAAATACTCGGTAAAAACTATGGACGGACTGGCTTATCTGCATTTAGCGGAAATTTGGGAAACGCCTACAAATCAGGCTTTCAGGGGCGGGCAAGATACCCACATCACAAACAACTTGAACTATTCTATAACAAGCATCTTGCCTGTTCATGAAAATGGTACAAGATGTCAGCTTCAAAAAACTAATTCTCAAACGCATCTGAATTTAGCCTCGACTCCTTTACTCTTCTTAACGATCGCTCTCATAGCCAATTTAGTCAATCCCGCACTAGCAGCCATCAAAAAAGGCGATTCAGGCCCAAAAGTTGCCCAACTCCAGAAAACTCTCGAAGACGCAGGGTATTTTCGCGCCAAACCCACAGGCTTTTACGGTGTCCTCACCCATGCTGCTGTCAAAAAGTTTCAAGCAGAAAACAGCCTGAAAGTTGACGGGATCGTCGGCCCTCAAACCTTGTCAGCCCTAAAGGTTAAGTCCGCAAGCCCGATCGTCGATCATGAATCTACGGGCAAAACATCAGCCGATTTAGCTGAATCTTCACCATCTGCTAGCGCCAGAGAAAACAGCAACCAACTAGAAGATAAAACTAAAAATCAGCAAAACAAACCTTTTTTTCAAGAACCATCTTTCCCACCATTTAAAACAGAAATTCCCGCAAAAAATTCCGAAAACACAGAAAGTAAATCAAAATCCAAAAAACCCGAAAATACTCAAGGTAAAATGACCTTGAAAAAAACAATTTACGGCAAGATATCACCCAAATCAATAGTTCATTCGGGAGCGGGTTTGTTTTTTGCTCAAAACATGATGTACAATCATACAATCACAGTTTACGATCGAAATTTTAAATTAGTCAAAACCATTTCCGATCGAGTAAACTTGTCGAAATTCGGCTTTTCTAAATTTAAAGGTAATTATCAAGGTTCTCCCGTAGAAGCAGCTTTTTCAACAGACGGCAAATATGCCTATGTATCCAACTATCAAATGTACGGTTCCGGGTTTGAAAATCCCGGGAGCGATCGGTGTTCCCCAGCGGCAAAACATGACCAAAGTTTCCTGTACCGGATCAATACCGAAACTTTGAAAATAGAAAACGTCATTCCTGTGGGTGCTGTTCCCAAATTCAATGCTATTTCACCTGACAATCGTTTCGCCCTCGCTACCAATTGGTGCGGTTGGGATTTGAGCATAGTTGATATTAATAAAAGCCGCGAAATTGAACGGGTAAAGCTGGGTGCATATCCTCGGGGGATTGTGGTAACTCCCGACTCGAAAAGTGCCTACGTTGCTGTCATGGGTTCTTCAGATATTGCTAAGGTCAATTTGATCGATTTTTCGGTAGAATGGCTGCGAAATATTGGCAATGCGCCGCGTCATTTGGTAATCGATCCTAATGGCAAGTATCTTTACGCGACTTTGAATGGTGAAGGGAATGTCGCAAAAGTTGACTTAAAAAGTGGTAAGGTTGTGGATAGAGTTTCGACGGGAAGTCAACCTCGCAGCATGACAATTTCTGGTGACGGTAAACTCATTTATGTGGTTAATTATGGCTCTAATACTGTCAGCAAGGTGCGATCGAGCGATTTGAAGGTGCTGCAAACCGTGAATGTGAACGCCAGCCCGATCGGCATTACTTACGATTCAGAAACTAATCAGGTTTGGGTGGCTTGTTATTCGGGGAGTATTATGGTGTTTCAAGATTAGAACGCTTGGCGATTTAAACAGACTGTTGGGGAATTCACAGAGGGTTTAACCGTTGACAGTTGACAGTTGACAGTTGACAGTTGACTTCGGAGTGCGAAGTTTTTAGGCTGGGGATTTAAGCCCCAGCCTAAAAACTTCACTGTGAAGTGTCAACTTTTAACTGTCAACTGTTAAAGCTATGAAATTTAATCGTTTTGGAAAATATCCGATCGCACTTATGTTAGTGTTGCTATGTGCGATCGGTCTGCACCGTCCAACATTTGTCCGCGCAATGGAGTCGCCACAAGTGCAAATTACCCAAGCAGAACCAACCTTAGTAGCACCTGAAAGTGTTTTCATGAGTCAACTTCCCAGTTGGGCGAGGCTAGTTGATATCCGCACTGTCAATCGCAATATTCGTCTCGATATTCGCTACGCCACGACTAACAATTTCTTGAAACAAAAACTTTATCCGATCGCAAAATGTGCTTTGAGAAGTTCAGTTGCTCAAAAGTTATCTCTAGTTCAAACAGATTTAGAAAAAAGCGGACTGGGTTTGAAAGTTTACGATTGTTACAGACCTTTCTCTGTGACTAAGCAAATGTGGGAAGTTTTGCCAGATCCGAACTATGTTGCTAATCCTGCTAGAGGTTCGCGGCACAATCGCGGTGCTGCTATTGATTTGACTTTAGTCGATCGCACTGGCAAAGAATTAGAAATGCCCACGCCCTTCGATGATTTTACCACAAAAGCCCATAGGGATTACCGAGGAGGCAGCGCCCAATCTCGAAAAAATCGTCAATTACTGGAAGATGCGATGAAAAAACAGGGATTTGTTGGTATCACAACAGAATGGTGGCACTTTGATTCGGAAGATTGGCAGAAATTCGCGATTCTTGATATCTCGCTGGGGGCAATTCCTTAATTTGTTAATTGCCAGACAGGTTTGTAGTGAGGACTTTAGTCCGCAAAAGTAGTTTATTTGGTTTGTAGTGAGGACTTTAATCCGCAAAAATAGTTGAGGAGAAAAAGGACTAAAGTCCAGGTTTGTAGTGAGGACTTTAGTCCGCAAAAATAGTTGAGGAGAAAAAGGACTAAAGTCCTGGCTACCAACCAGTTTTGTAGTGAGGGCTTTAGTCCGAAAAATAGTTGAGGAAAAGAAGGACTAAAGTCCTGACTACGAACCTTTTTAAGTCCTTACTACAAACCTGGAAAATTATCGCAACTTTACCAAGAATTCATATTCAAATCCCCGGAAATTTGAGTCTAGTTCAAATGTGTAATTGCCAGTAACAGGTATTTTTCCCGTCCACTCAGTTTCATTGCCTGTATAGTTATCTCCAGTCAAAGATTTGCCATTATGAGTCATAATTAGTGGGAAAACACCTTGCCGATTCTTAACAGTCATTGTTTGACCTTTAGCAGCGTAAATTCTGTAAGAGTGACTGCCACCTCCGATAATTCGACCTTTAACGATCGCCTCATCTCCTCCAGACAAGAAATTGATCTCTTGTGTAACTTTTGCACAACTGCTTTCGGTGCGGTTTTTGGCAATCCAACCGGAAACAGGATCGGTAATTCGGAACCACCCGTTTTGTTCTTCGACGATGGTAACAAAGCTATTATTTTTAAGTGTTCCTACTATTTTGCTGTCGGCTACTCGCGGGTGCGATCGCACATTCAGCGGTGGATTCGGATCGTTGACTACAGCTTGGATGATTCTACAGCCCGAATTTGGAGGCGTGATCACCACAGGCTCGTTTTTTGACTCCGACACTCCTGTAATTAGCGAGGGTTCAACTACAGGCGTTTTTGCAGGTTGTGGTGCAGATTCCTCAGACTCAATGGGCGAGATTGTTGCTTGCAGAGGTTCAGGTTGTTTAGATTCGCCATTGTTTGTCGGCGCCAGTACGATCGGGTTTCTGGGCGATGTTACGGATTCTGTAATGGTAGGATTGGGCGATTGGGGCGATCGCGAGTATTGTATGGTTGCACTAGCCACTCCGACAGCCGTTGCTAGCCCTGCTAAGCCCACTACGATGATTTGAGTAGAAGTAAACGGCATAACTAACTCCTATGTATATATACTGATAATTTCTGTTGCCCAGTTGCTATGGCTATTTAATCCATAGTGAAAATACTTAGTCTAAACCAATCGTTCAGGATTTTTTTCCGAAAATCTTCGATCGACAATTGCCACAATAATTGACTGCATATATACTAAACCCCTGTAGTGATGTTACTTTTGCTGTGAGCCAATTGTAGGCAAGTCGGGCAAGGTAAGCATCCAAGGTGAGGTTGAGCCGAGTAACTAAAATGTCAAGATTGATTCCTCACAAATTACAACCGCCTCGCGATTTACTGCTTTCGGAGGTGCAGCGGGAAATCCAAGCAGGCAGATCGCAATCTTTGCACGCTGCTGTGTTGGCTAACCTCAGCCAAGACTCCCAGCCTCTGGGTGCTAGCCGCTGTTGGGATGTGGAAGTGAAAGCGGGAAACCGTCCGAGTTTTCGGCTTCCTCCCAAAGCTAGCATTTCTAAAGTGTTCGATCGCACCGGCGGCAAATTGGTGATTTTGGGAGCCACGGGTGCCGGCAAAACCACGACCCTGCTAGAATTGGCTCTGGTGTTAGTTTCCCGCGCCCAAAAAGATCCTAGTTTCCCAATACCAGTGCTGTTTGAACTCGGATCGTGGAAAGCAGAATCCGGGGCGATCGCCGATTGGTTAATTGCTCAACTTAAGTTCAAATACGGCATCTCTCCTGCGATCGGCAAAAAATGGGTTGCCGAACAAAAATTGTTGCCTCTCCTCGACGGTTTGGACGAAGTTGAAACCCACCGCCAAAATAGCTGCATTCAAGCAATCAATCAGTTTATTGAAAGTGAATTCAAACCGAAACATTTAGTCGCTTGCAGCAGTTTTGAAGTTTACAAAAACTGCCAAACTAGATTTAAATTGCAAGCAGCAGTTTTGTTAAAATCTTTAACAGCAACTCAAGTTCAAAATTATCTGCTAGAAGCCAGAAGCCGCGAACTTTGGTATAGCATTGAGAACGAGCCGGAGTTGTTGAAAATAGCAAAAGTTCCCTTACTCTTGAGCATGATGGCTCTAGCTTACGAGGATATTTTAATCGAATCTTGGAAGCGCATAACTTCTGCAGAAGAACAGCGCAAATATCTGTTAACTGCCTATATTCGCCACCAAATGACCGGGCAAGTCAAGCAGTATCCCAGAAATAAGGAACTGCGATCGGCACAAATTCGCCACTGGCTGGGATGGTTGGCGAGAAGGATGGAACAGCAAGGAATTCAAGAATTTTACCTCGATCGCATACCGTCTAGTTGGCTGCAAACATCCGAGCAGCGGCGCAAGTATCAGTTTGGAGTTAAGCTAATTGGCGGGCTGATTTGGGTGATTTTGGGATTAATTGCTACCCTAGTCTCCGGGTCGATTTGGGGATTGGTTGCGGGTGCTGTAGTGGCGGTAATTAGTGCTGTGTTGCCTGCAATCCCGGCGATTGACAGTTTGATATTGCGCCTGGTGCTGTGCTCTAGTGACTACATTCCTTGGGATTACCAGCGTTTTCTTGATGCTGCTGTCGATCGCCGACTACTGCAAAAAACAGGCGATCGGCGCTACCGATTTATCCACAATTTGTTGCAAAAGCACTTTGCTGAAATCTAAATGACTGTAAAATTCATTCTGAGTGAATACGTCGATCGAGCAATGACTGAGGCTATGTATGACAAACTTGAAGATCGTAGCTTTGTCGGCAAAATTCCTGTTTGCAAGGGAGTCATCGCCTTTGGCTCAACTTTAAAAGAGTGTCAAAATGAGTTGCGATCCACTTTGGAAGACTGGATTTTGCTAGGGTTGAAATTGCGACATCGTTTGCCCATAATTGACAAGATTGATTATCCAGACCCAAAAGGTTAAGATTGTGACGACTCCCAGCCATAACTCGCGGACGAATATAGGGTAGGCTTCTCAGCAACACCACCTATCGGTTCGGTTACACACTGAGCTTTAATCACTGTCCGCCCGACAGCAATGTTTTTGATATTAATTGCGGCATTTATGTCTCTATCCAATTCCAAACCGCAGATGTGGCAACTATGCCATCTATCTGCGATTGTTTTGGGGACTTTTTTGCCACAATTAGAACAGTTTTGACTTGTGCCATATGGATTTACAGCTATTGTAATTCGTCCAGCATTCTCGGCTTTGACGATTAAGATAGACAGAAATTGACCCCATCCAGCATCCAGAATTGATTTGCTCATTCTGGTTCTAGTCAAACCTTTGATATTCAGATTTTCATAGGCAATTACATCATACCTATCGAGTAATTGTTTTGAAGTCTTGAAGTGGAAATCTTTGCGCTGCCTAGTCACTTTTTGGTGATGATTAGCAAGGCGTTTGACAGATTTATGTCTGCGATTGCTACCCTTGTTTTTGCGAGAAACACTTTTGTTGAGATGCTTTTTACGCTTTTCAGCTTTTCTTGCATATTGAGGAATAGGTACTGTTTCAGATTCACTCGTAATCAAAAAGTGCTTGAGTCCCATATCAATACCAACAGATAAATCAGTGTTGATATCAGGGCTAATTGCTGGTACTGATTCATCTTGTAGCACCAATGTGACATAGTAACCATCAGCAGCTTTGACAATCTGTCCAGTTTTTATTTTGAAGCCATCAGGGATAGGACGGTGCAAAATAATTTTTACATCACCAATTTTTGGTAATGTGATGCGATTGCTTTTGAGGCAATTCTGCTTCATTTGGGGATAGGTAAAACTGCGATACCGACCCCTACACTTAAATCTAGGCTTACCCAACCTATGACCAGATTTGTCAGCTTTGATATACCTATCAAAAGCTTTCTTGACTCTCTCAATGCAATTCTGCAATACCTGAGAATGGATTTCTTTATACTCAGGAAATAGCTGTTTTGTATTGAGCAAGTCTTTCTTCTGCCGGTAGTATTCAGGTTGCTCAACAATTGGTGCAATGCTGCATGATACGAGAGAGCAAAAGTTAATAGAACAACGAGTAGACTCATACCAATTAAATCGCTCTGCCAACCTATAGTTGTACTGTCTACGCAACAATTCAAGCCATTCATATAGTTGATGGGCTTGCGCTTTGTTTGGACGTAGTTTGTACTTATACGCTGTTATCATGCCATAATTGTATCATTGTTTTAAAGCAGTTGATAAGAAGCTTGAAAGTTACTTGCATTCTTTGAATATAATTGCTCGTCGGCGAGGCATCGAGCCTAAGAAACTTGATCGCTTTCATCCCGACACTCAATGGAGTACCATTAGAGCGCGGGGCTTCCCGCGACTAAGCTAATCTGACCCTCCTGCAATCATTGCTTTACCTCCTATGGCAGAAACCCTATTGTTCAACGCCCTCCGCGAGGCGTTAGACGAAGAAATGGCCCGCGACTCAGCCGTATTCGTACTCGGCGAAGACGTAGGTCAATACGGTGGTTCCTATAAAGTCACCAAAGACCTATACGAGAAATATGGCGAACTCCGAGTGCTCGACACCCCGATCGCCGAAAATAGCTTTACAGGCATGGCAGTAGGCGCAGCAATGACCGGATTGCGCCCGATCATCGAAGGCATGAACATGGGCTTTTTGCTCCTGGCCTTCAACCAAATTTCTAACAACGCCGGAATGCTGCGCTACACCTCCGGCGGCAACTTCAAAATGCCGATGGTGATTCGCGGCCCCGGCGGCGTGGGTAGGCAACTCGGCGCCGAGCACTCTCAGCGGTTAGAAGCATATTTCCAAGCAGTACCGGGTTTGAAAATAGTCGCCTGTTCGACTCCCTACAACGCCAAAGGACTCTTGAAATCAGCCATCCGCGACGATAACCCGGTGCTGTTCTTCGAGCACGTCCTTCTGTACAACCTCAAAGAAAACTTGCCAGAAACAGAGTATTTAGTGCCGTTAGACAAAGCGGAAATTGTGCGATCGGGCAAAGATGTCACTATCTTGACCTATTCACGGATGCGGCACCACGTCTTGCAAGCCGTACCCGCACTGGTCAAAGAAGGTTACGATCCAGAAGTAATCGACCTAATTTCTCTCAAGCCCCTGGATATGGAGACAATTGGCGAATCCATTCGCAAAACTCACAAAGTAATTATTGTAGAGGAGTGCATGAAAACAGGAGGGATTGGTGCCGAACTAATTGCCTCAATTTGCGATCGCTACTTTGACGAACTAGACGCACCAGTTTTGCGGCTTTCTTCCCAAGATATCCCCACACCATACAACGGCAATTTGGAAAAACTGACAATTGTACAGACACCCCAAATTATCGAAGCCGTCAAAAAAATGGTAGCTTTGCGAGTATAAATAGTTATTGGTTATTTGTTGTTGGTTATTCGTTGTTGGTTATTTGTTGTTTGTTACTTGTTGTTTGAAAACCGAAAAAAAGATCGGGAGGAACCAATAACCAATAACTAATAACCAATAACCAATAACCAATAACCAATAACCAATAACCAATAACCAATAACCAATAATTTAAATATGCAAAAACAACGTTCAGTATTAGCCCTAATTTTTGTTTTAGTCATCGCCGCAATTACTGTAATAGTAACAATTCCGACGCGGCTCGGATTAGACTTGCAAGGAGGGTCGCAACTCACAATTCAAGTAAAAACTACCCCGGCAATTCCCAAAATTGACCAGGGAATGTTAGAAGCAGTGCGGCGGATTGTGGAAAACCGCGTTAACGGTTTGGGCGTTTCCGAAGCATTAGTGCAAACAGTAGGACAAGACCAAATTCTCGTACAGTTGCCCGGAGTAAATGACCCGCAGCAAGCAGAACGAGTTTTGGGCGGCACCGCCAAGCTAGACTTCCGGGAACAACTGCCGGGAACTGAAGCCCAATTAGCGATTGAAAGGCAGTTGCAGCAGGAATTGGTGGCAAAACAAACAGCATTAAAAACCAGCAAAAATGAGGCTGAAATCAAAGAGAATCAGGCTGCTTTGAAAAGGAGTTATGAGGCGATCGCCAAACTCTACAAAAGCAGCGGACTCGGCGGCGAAAACCTCAAAGATGCCCAAGCTCAACCCACTGGTAACGAATGGAATGTCGCTCTCCGTTTCGACACTAAAGGAGGCGAATTATTTGGGGAACTTACTAAAAATTTAGCCGGTACGGGACGGACTCTCGGAGTTTTTCTAGATGAAAAAATGATCAGTTCTCCTGTAGTTGGTGTGGAATTTGCCCAGACAGGAATTACTGGCGGCAGTGCCGTAATTCAAGGTCGTTTTACAACACAAGAAGCTAATGATTTAGCAGTGCAATTGCGCGGGGGCGCTTTGCCAGTACCGGTGGAAATTATTGAAAACCGCACCATCGGTGCAAGCTTGGGACGAGACAGCATTCAAAGTAGTATTAACGCAGGTATCGGCGGCTTGATTTTAGTCTTGATCTTCATGGTTGGCTACTATCGACTCCCCGGCGTAATTGCCAATATTGCTTTGTTAATTTATGCTTTGCTAACTTGGGCCGCTTTCGTGCTGTTGGGAGTGACATTAACTCTGCCGGGAATTGCTGGTTTTGTGCTCAGCATCGGCATGGCTGTGGATGCTAATGTACTGATTTTTGAGCGCACGCGGGAAGAGTTGCGATCGGGAAAGACGCTTTATCGATCGGTAGAATCGGGTTTTTACCGCGCTTTTTCCAGCATTTTAGACGGCAACGTAACTACTCTAATCGCTTGTGCTGCTTTGTTCTGGCTGGGCGCTGGTTTAGTCAAAGGGTTTGCTGTAACCCTAGCCTTGGGCGTAGCAGTGAGTATGTTTACTGCTCTTACTTGCAGCCGCACTCTAATGTTGGTAGTGTTGGGTTTTCCCGAACTACGCAAACCCGAGTGGTTTTGTCCCGGTTTGTCGAAAACTGTTAATAGTTGACAGTTAGTTAGTAGGGTGCGCAATGCGCACCTGTTAGTTAGTACGGTGCGCATTGCGCACCCTACATTTAGAGATTTTTCTTCCTTCTTCCTTCTTCCTTCTTCCTTCTTCCTTCTGACTTCTTCCTTCTGACTTCTTCCTTCTGACTTCAAATTATGAAATTCAGTGTTACCAAACAGCGATCGATCTGGTGGAGTATTTCCGCCGCTATTATCCTTGCAGGTATAGTATCGATGGCGATTTCTTGGACTCGTCCCGACATCCGCGCACCGCTGCGCCCCAGTTTAGACTTTATCGGCGGCACCCGGCTGCAATTTGAACTCGACTGCACGAAACCGGAAAATTGTAAACCCATCGATCTTGCTGCTGTCCGCCAAGTTTTAGACTCCCAAGGTTTGGCTGGTAGCAGCATTCAAGTTATCGGCAAAGAACAGCGCGGTTTGTCGCTGCGAACAAAAACTTTGGATGTGGAAAAGCGGACTAAATTGCAAACAGCTTTGAGCGATAAAATAGGCGCTTTTGATCCTCAATCTACTCAAATTGATACGGTTGGCCCAACCCTCGGCAAACAATTATTTACTTCAGGTTTGCTGGCTTTGTTCCTTTCTTTTGCTGGCATTACTCTTTATCTAACGTTCCGATTTCAGTTGGATTACGCCTTTTTTGCTTTTGTTGCTCTGTTTCATGACGTATTAATTACTGTTGGCGTTTTCTCATTTTTGGGTTTAGTTCAAGGAGTCGAAGTTGACAGTTTATTTGTGGTCGCTCTCTTGACGATTATCGGTTTTTCTGTTAACGATACAGTAGTAATTTACGATCGCGTGCGCGAAGTAATCAAGCTAAATCCCGGTATGTCGATCGACCAAATTGTCGATGATGCTGTCATGCAGACCCTGGGAAGGTCAATTAACACGACTTTTACTACGCTGCTGACATTGTTTTCCATCTTTTTGTTTGGTGGCGAAACCCTCAGATACTTTGCTTTAGCATTGATTGTCGGCTTTATTGCCGGTGCGTATTCGAGTATTTTCATTGCGAGCACGCTGCTGGCTTGGTGGCGCAGTCGCACGGACAACTCCATCGCCATTCCTGTAGAAGCCATCAACTCGCCAGACGAAGTTTAGTTGACTGTTGACTGTTAACTGTTGACTGTTAACCGTTAACTGTTAACCGTTAACTGACTAATAACCAATAACTAATAACCAATAACTAATAACCAATAATTAATGACCAATGACCCAAATTTCCCAATTGAAGTCCAAAGGCTCCACAAACTAACAGTTTACGGCCGCTTGTTAACTGTAATATTGCTGTGGATGAGCGTCGGCTCTTTGAGTATTTGGGGTTTGCGCGACGAAATCGCTTTGTGGTTAGAAAATTTCACTTGGGCGGCGGTGCGCTACGGTTTATATTTTCACCGCTGGCCGACTACTGGTTTGGTTTTGTGTTTGGCGATAACTTTAGTAGTTTTCCCTTGGAAAAGTCGAAATATGTTACAAGAATTGCCCTTGCGGACAAAACAGGGTTTAGAACAACAAGTGCGCCGTATTCGCCAACAGGGGCCGAGTCATCCTTTGTGGAAGTGGGTTTGCAAAGGTTCTTAATCAGTTGACAGTTGACAGTTGACAGTTGACAGTTGACAGCTACCTCTTCCATCGATAGAAGAGGATTGGAGCAATGAATCATTTTGTTTAATTTCTCCCTAAACGGGGAGGCTTTAGACCCAATTTTCAGGCGTAAAATTACAAACATTCTGACTTCATTGTTTCTTTTGCCTTTAAAATTAACTGAAACCTGCCATATTTTGGTAGAAAATTTCAGATAAAATTTCGTAGTTCTGGTTGTACAAGATATCTTAGATATCTGAGAGATCGCCGTTAAAAGTATCAGGAGGATTAATTTTGCGAGGAATTTTGGTCAGCTTGGGCGTAATGCTAGTTTGCTTTGTGTTTTTGATAGTCGCTCAAATGAGTGGTTATGTGCCCACAGCAGTTGCCGCCGAAGTGAATAATCCTTTAACCGATGTTGCGCTTGAGATCCTCTCAGCGAAGTCTTTCACTGAAGATAGCTTGCTAGTAGCTGATGCTAGTTTACCCGAAGTACCAGCTACTATCGCTGGCAATAACATGACTGAAAATACAGAGAAAACTATCACCACAGATTCAGGTTTGAAATATGTTGAATTGAAAGAGGGTGATGGGGCGACTCCAAAAACTGGTCAGACTGTTGTGGTGCACTACACTGGCACTTTGGAGGATGGCACGAAATTTGATAGTTCGCGCGATCGTAATTCTCCTTTTCAGTTCAAAATCGGCGTGGGCCAAGTAATTAAGGGTTGGGATGAAGGTGTCGGTACAATGAAAGTTGGAGAACGCCGCAAGTTGATTATTCCTCCAGACCTCGGTTACGGTGCTCGCGGTGCGGGTGGAGTGATTCCTCCGAATGCTACGCTGATTTTTGATGTGGAATTGTTAAAAATCTCTGGTTAAGTAAGCTCAACGTAGGTAGTAGGGACATGGCAATGCCTTGTCCCTAGAGGAATATATCGATCGGGCTTGTACTGCATAAACGCCGAATCTGCTGTATCTGCGCAAACATACACATTTGGGCGTTGCTGATTCTGGGTATGATTCATCAATTGTGCGATCGCTACAACCTTGGGTAGGGGCAATTCATGAATTGCCCCTACCCAAGGTTTCATACTTCAATCCAGCAACGCCCAAATTTGTACCCATCTCTCTTAAATACTTGAAATCTTCAGTTTTTCCATTCGGACGATCGCGTTAATCTATCTGTTTTGCTTTTAAGCGATCGCACATTTAAATTGTATATTTAGGACGGGCGGGACACCTCACTCATTGTTTAATTTTTTTTGATATGCAATTTAAATCCAGAACAGCTTAGGATCGCAAATTAAATAATTTACACAAGTTTGTGGGATGGGCGGGAGAGCCCGTCCCACAAGAACAATAAAGATTGTAAGTTATTTAATTCTCATTCCTAAGCAAAACCGTCGCAGTAAATCGGTCAAATCAGATTATGCTATACACAGAGATATCCGAGCCATCCTATGGGCGGTACTCGAGATACTTTACACTCCCCTGCCTAAAGGCAAGGGGATTCTTAAGACCTTTCGGCCGTAATATCCTGAGCAATCAGGTTTCTGGGCGCAATCCTGAAGCCAAAAATGGCGGGCTGCTATCCTAGTCTGGCAAGGAGCTTCCTCAGACGTATACTTTCCCCCAGTCCGGGGGTAGGTTTTAATGTCTTGTACTGACAAAACTAATTTTAGCCTGCCCTGCTTAATTGTGTTAAGGCAAACTAAAGTCTGCCATTCCCTTTCATCCCTGGGCTGAAGCCACAGGGTTTTCAGGGAGCTTTCTTATAAAAATACTAAGTTGAAGTCGTTGGAGCCTTTAATAATGGTTCAATTTCATATTCAAACAGATAGCGATATTCCAGCATCGACCCAACTATTCAATCAAATCAGATTTGCGATCGCCTCGCGACAATTTCCGCCCGGACATCGCTTACCCAGCACCAGACAACTAGCCATGCAGACGGGTTTGCACCGCAACACCATCAGCAAAGTATATCGACAGCTAGAAAATACCGGACTCGTAGAAGCCCAAGCTGGATCGGGGATTTATGTCCGCGCCCAAGGCCACGAAGGCGGCAGCAAACTCAAATCCGCAATCCTCGATCAATATCCCCTTGCCAACAAAGTAGTTCAAGAAAGTCTCGATCATCTTCTGGGACAAGGCTGTACGCTCAACCAAGCCAGGGAATTATTTTTGGCCGAAATTGACTGGCGGCTCCGGTGCAGCGCGCGAGTAATCGTCACAGCCCCGACTGAAGACATCGGCGTCGGGGAGTTGATGGCGAAAGAACTCGAACAAGCTCTGCGTATTCCGATCCAGTTAGTAGCAATGGAAGAGTTGGGTACTTTTCTCGATCAAATCTCTTCGGGAACTGTGATCACGAGCCGATATTTTATCGGAGAAGCAGAATTGATTTCGGCACCTCGATCGGTGCGAGTCATTCCCGTGGACATCTACGATTATGTTCAGGAGATCAAGTTAGTCGGGGATTTGCCGAAAGATAGTTATTTGGGTTTAGTCAGTCTGAGCCCAGGAATGCTGCGATCGACTGAAGTGATCATTCACAGCATCCGGGGCGAAGATTTGCTGGTGATGACGGCTTTGTTGTCAGATACCTACAAGATTAACTCGATCGTGCGATCGGCCAGAACAATTTTTTGCGACCAACCGAGTTTTGCTACAGTCAAAGCTGCCATCAATGCGGCCAGAGAAGATATTATTCGTCCCCCGCACCTGGTATGCTCGGAAAATTATATCGGCTCTAAGTCGATTAATTTGCTGAAGCGCGAGTTGGGCTTGGGGTAAGTCAGTTGACAGTTGACAGTTGACAGTTGACAGTTGGCAGTTGACAGTTGACAGTTGGCAGTTGTGATTTGTTGTTCTAATTTCCAATAACCAATAACCAATAACCAATAACCAATTCCCAGTAATTTATGACAATTGAAATCCAGCCTTCAATTAATCTTAAAACTGCGATCGAAAGCCGCCGGGCAGCCCGTAGCTTCAAACCCGATCTGATTCCCCCAGCAATATTGATAGAGATTTTGCGCTTGGGAGTGCGATCGCCCTCTGGTTACAACTTGCAGCCTTGGCGGTTTATCGTACTTCAAGACGCAGCCAGCAAGGAAAAATTAAAAGCTTGCGCTTTCGATCAGCGCCAAGTGGTAGAAGCGCCAGTCGTATTAATCTGTTGCGGCGATCGGCGCACTACCCAAACTGAAAACATCGAAGCCGTCATCGAATTGGGCAAAGCCGCAGGCGGAATGAATGACAATTTAGCCAGTTATCTGCGACAAGCAATCCCGCAATTGTTCGAGAACCGTCCCTGCTTCGAGTCCCTAGAAACTTGGACAAACAGGCATACAATGCTCGCAGTAGCTCATTTAATGATTGCAGCTCAAAGCTTTGGAGTTGACAGTTGTCCGATGGAAGGTTTTGCAGCGGTCAAGGTGAAAGAAGCCTTTCAAATTCCCGAAGAAGTAGATGTTTGCTGTTTGCTACCACTTGGTTATGCAGCAGAACCTTTCAAACAATACGGTGGGCGTTTTGATGTGACTCAAGTTTATTACAGTGAAAATTATGGAAAGCCGTTGCAAGTTGAGATTTGAGAGTTAAGATTTGGGTGCACCTTAATTTTCAAGAGTTAAGATTGGAATGAATCGGTGCTAAAGTTCAAGCGAATCACAAATTCCGAAAGTTCCACAATCTAAAGTTTCAAATTCCCATCTAAAATTTCTAGTGTGGTGATATCAGACAGAGGAAAAACATGACAGTAGCAGAGCGACAAAGTAAGGCACAAATTCTCGAAGTAAAATTGCAGAAACATTTGCAAGCAGCCGGATTTAAAAATTTACCGCTTTATATCAGTTGCGATTTTCGAGATGAATCTTTGACGGTTGTGGGAGAACACCCGCGCAGTTTAGTTCTCAAAGCAAAACCGACTTTTGCGGTGTTAGAAGCAGCCATTCTGGAAATAGAACCAGAATCTATTCAACAGATTGGACTTTGCCTAAAAATTACCGGGCAAAAACAGCCTTATGCTTTCCATTCTTTTACGATGCACCACCCTGTTTTGTCCAGACCAAAAACAGTGGAGATATTCAAAAAACCCGAAATACCCGCAGCAGAAACGGGGATAGTCTTAGCAGCAAATCCGGCGGATACAGAGGATGTAGCTGAGGATTTGCCGTTAGAAACAGATGTTGAAAATACCGGGGGCGATGAATATTTCCCCAATTTTTCGGATAGTTCCAGCAATTCTGAGCCGATCGCCTTTAAGGTAGCTGCAACCTCGGCCAATATTGGAGATAATCCCTTCGATGCGCTGGATATGGAGCCTGCGGTAACAGTCGCCCAAACGCCCAAGCATTCACCCTTTGCGATGCTAGCCGCCGTCGGAATGGTGAGCATTGCAGCGGTAATTTTGGCAGGCGGTTATTACTTGCTGAGTCGCCCCTGCGTCATCGGAGAATGTACTGCATTAGCTAATGCCAAACAGTTGAGCGACAATTCGGTGAAGACGCTGAAAACATCAAAAGTTGCTAGCAGTCCCGAAGAAGCACAAGAACAGTTAAAACAGGCGATCGCCCTTTTGGAGCCGATTCCCTCCTGGTCAATTCATCGCGGTGAAGCTCAAAGCGCCCTGGAAAAGTACCAACAGCAAAGTCAGAATTTAAACTCGGCGATCGATGCAGCACGCCTCGCGCGATCGGCAGGTGAGAAAACTCAAAATCCGGCTTATTCTGCCGAGACTGGAAAGGAAGCGCAATCTCTGTGGCAAAGTGCGATCGCCCAACTCGGAGAAATCCCCACAGACAGCCCAGTTTATCCGTTTGCTAAGAGAAAGTCACAGGAATACCGGAAGAATTTAGCCAGCGGAAACAAGCAATTAAGCACAGAAAAACAAGCCGAAAAAACGCTGATAGAGGCCAAAAGTACAGCCCAACTAGCAGAAGCTCGGGAAGCAGTAGCTCAGACAGCCGAGACTTGGGAGCAAGTGCAAGCAGGTTGGGAAAAATCCCTCGCAATACTATCAGAAATACCCAGCAGTACGCAATCTTATCAACAAGGTAAATTGCTAGTTCCAAAATACGAAACTAAGCTTTCACAGGCACGCGAGCGCAAAAATGTGGAAGGGATTTCGGAAAATGCTTATACTCAAGCAGTGACTTTAGCAGCCGAAGCTCGAATTTTTGAGGGTAAAAACGGCTGGTTTAAAGCATCGGAAAACTGGCGCAGAGCTTTGGGTTACGCGGAGCAAGTACCGACTGCAACTTCTTATTCCCAGAAAGCCAAACCGCTAATCGATTCCTACACAAATTCATTGCGGGAAGCAGAAGTAAGGTTGCAGGAAGAAAGGAGACTGCAAAAAGCGCGCACGGATTTAGATAAAACTTGCAAAGGCAAACCGAAGATTTGCAACTATACTGTTAGCAAAGGTTTGATTGCGGTGCAGGTGACTCCTGACTACGTGCAGAAACTGCAACAAACTTTCATTCAGGCAAATAACAATAATTCTGTGAAGACTCGCCAAGCTGTGGAAAAGCACGTTGAAACTTTGCAAAAGGCCTTGGAGGCGATCGGCGATAATGCCAAAATTCCGATGCAAGTGTACGATGGCGATGGCAAGCGGATTGCGAGTCACGAACCTAATTAGTCCGATTTGTAGGGTGCAACCTAAGCACCTTACCCACGCAAAAATTAATTCATTGCATAAATTTTAGGAGACGACTTGGCCCTAGTATCTATGTCAGATTAATTGCAGGGAAACGGCACGTGCATTCTCCTCGCTTATTATTCCGGCGCAGCCGGAATTGATATCAATCCAGCCTGAAAAATTTGTTGCGCCGTCAAATTCAACTCTGGGAAAGTTGGCGACTCAATCCTGTCATCTCCCCGAAATTGGCTAATTTCATACTCGCCATCAATCAACCGATAAATCGAAATAATCGGTTGCTTAGGATTCCCGATAAACCTGCGGCCGCCCAAACCGAGATAATCCACAATCCAGTATTCAGGAATCCCGATTAGTTCGTATTCACCTACTTTTTTGATGTAGTCATCTTGCCAATTCGTACTAACGACTTCCACAACCAGCGGAATTGATGCCCCTTGAGTCACAGTGGAGAACTTTTTCCATAGAGGTTCTGATGCTAAGTTGGGGCGATTTAATATCAAAATATCGGGCGAATAAGCAGAGTTGCTTTCTGGTGGCTTAACTAATGCTTGTCCGGGGATGAAGTACGGAAGGTTTAGCCGATCGAATTCTACCGTCAATTTTCTTGCGGAAAAACCGATAACTTCTTCATGGTCTCCTATTGGCTGTGACATTTCAAAAATCTCTCCATTGTGCAGTTCATAACGTCCGTTTTCGGGCTTCCATTCCGCAAATTCTTCAAAAGTTAGTGTTTTAGTTGCTATTTGAATCATGGCTACTTCTCCTTAGTGATGACTAAGCTGTTCGGCATTTAAACTCCTGGCATAGGGTGCGTCAGTATTATCAGGTTTTCCGTTTCAGCGTAAGGGTTCTAGCTCTGTCTCTTATACACATCT
>PVWI01000418.1 GCA_003003725.1 filamentous cyanobacterium Phorm 6
GGTTGAAACCGCCGAGTCGCTTCCCTCTCAGGACTAAAGTCGCGCTCGTTTCACGCATTCCGCTATTCTTTTTATGAGACAGATGAAGCTCCATAAAGCACTGGTAGAAATATGTGTGGCTTTCATCAACTGAAGGGGCAGAAGATGATAAAATATGACTGGCTCCGATGCCCGCCAAGCCGGGGTGTGACCCGATCGACCGTTTGGCAAAATCTCAAGGCAAAATTGGCAATTGCCCAGAACAACACGAAAAGCAAAATTTAGAGGAAGTTGATGAAAAAAGTTATAGAAGTATTAGTAAATCGGGAAGAACTAATCGCTCGCTCGCTCGCGATTGTCCTGTCCCAAATCGACAAAGCGATCGCCGAACGCGGAATTTGTACGATCGCCGCAGCGGGCGGAAGCACACCAGAACCGCTCTACAGATCGATCGCCAGCCAAGACCTGCCTTGGGACAAAATTCACGTTTTCTGGGGCGATGAACGCTACGTTGCACCAGAACACCAGGATAGCAATCAAAAAATGGCGCGCCTTGCTTGGCTCGATCGAGTAAACATCCCCGCCAGCAATATCCACCCGATGCCCACAGGCGCGGCCGATCCCGCAGCCGACGCCTTGGCATACCAAACCGAATTGCAGCAGTTCTTCAAAATATCCGATGGCGAGTTTCCGGCTTTCGACATCATTCTATTGGGCATAGGGGACGACGCCCACACAGCCTCTCTATTTCCGGGCACACCAGCCTTGCAAGTCCGCGACGCCCTAGTAACTGTCGGCAACAAAGACGGTCAACCCCGCATTACCTTTACAGTCCCCTTAATCAACCGCGCCCGGTGCGTCATCTTCATGGTGGCAGGAGCTAGCAAACAACCAGCCCTGGCTCAAATTTTTGCCCCCGCAGCCGACGAAATAACCTACCCAGCCAGACTCGTTCAACCTGAAGGTGAACTTTGGTGGCTGCTCGACTTGGCCGCAGGTGAAGCAGTAAAATAGCCGATCGATTCAAGATCACTCGGCTCAAGAAAGCCAATCATGTTGTCAGGTCAGTTGCTAGTATTAGCTAAGCACTATAAGAATTGCGACGGTTAAAGTTAAAATTTGACCATATACACGATTATTTTTATGAGGCTGATTTGAAAATCTGGCCGATAGCAAGGAGAAATCGATGATTGTCTGTCCCAATTGCAATCACCAGAACCCCGACGGGGCCAGCCAATGTGAGGCTTGCTACACCCCTTTACCCATTACCGCAAGTTGCTCCAACTGCGGTGCAGCGGTTCAGACAGATGCAGCATTTTGCGGTCAGTGTGGCTTTAACTTACGCCCGGGTTCCTACGTCCCAGAACTTGAGTTGACAGTGCCGTCAGCCTCGTCTGTGGGGCCAACCGTGGTATCGCCACCGATGCCGGATTTGGCGCAAACCGAACCACTGATGGCTATGGAACCTGTAGTTACCACAAATAAAGACCCGAATACCGAACCCCTGATGGCAATGGAACCTCTAGTTACCCCCAATAATGGGCCGAACTTGGAAAAAATTCCCGCCAGCATTCCGACGATTCCAGATCCCTCGCTTTCGCCCTCGGTTCCTGTTACAACTGAATCGGTGGGAACAGGAATAAATACTTCTCCTCCGGTTGCTGGGAACCAACAGCCTACAGGTGTGGCGAAAACTCAACTGCAACAGCAGTCTGCCCGCCTGATACACGTTCAGACAGATACGCCGATGGAATTGCCTCACAGTTTGTCAGTGGTTCATATAGGTAAGCCAAATGACCTCGTACCACCGGATATTGATGTTTCGGGATTTGCTAATTCTGAGATAGTTTCTCGGGTACACGCAAATCTCCGAGTGGAGGGAGATGCTTGCTACCTAGAAGATGTAGGCAGTTCTAACGGCACTTACGTCAATAATACTCCCCTGCCCAAGGGAAACCGACATCGGTTGAGACCGGGAGATCGTATCTCTCTGGGCAAAGGTGATCTGGTTACGTTTCTATTTCAAATCTCTTAGATCGAGTTTGGATTGGGCTAGAGAAAGTCTAAAATCTAAAATCGCATCTTGAGGCGCTCTACCAAAACTCAATGCTGCCAATGTGATTAAGCTGACCTTGCTACATCCACTCCAGTCTATACCTGTCCGCAGTTGGATATTTGAAGACGAGCAGGTCGTCCGGATCGGACGATCGAATGAAAACCATGTTGTTCTTTTTAGCGCTGTGGTTTCTCGTCGTCATATCGAATTGCGGCGCAGCGGCATAACTTGGGAACTAATTAATTTAGGTACCAACGGCACTTACCTCGATGGTAAGCCGATCGCTAAGGTTCCCATTGTGGACGGTCTGATCGTTCACTTGGCTCGATCGGGCCCGAAAATTCAAATCAACGTCGGGCCGAATCAGTCCTCATCCTCAGCCCAGTTAGGACAAATTAGCGCCAAGGAAAGGGATTCTAAGGTAATTCATGCTCCTTCCGAGGGCACGCTCCTTAGCACGATGCCTATTTCCGAACAAAAAGAAATTGGTACTTCCAGGGAAGAGGAGGATTTAACGGAGGCAGAAAATACTCGTTCTTATTCGGAAGAAGAATATTAAATCGGCATCTTTGGACGATCGATATTTTACGCATGGCGGCACTAAGGAGTTTATTTTATGAGTACATCACAACAACAGATTGTTAGACGCAGCGAATTGCAGGGCCGCCGTACGATCGACCGCAGAACTGCGGAAGAGGTCGGCAGGGTCGATCGGCTTTGGCTCGATGCTAATTCCCAACGGGCGATCGGCTTTACTTGCAAGTCGGGACTTTTGGGTAGCAAAAAAACTTGGTTCGCTTGGGCGCAAGTTGATACGGTGGGCGAAAATGTTTTTGTCACCATTAACCCGGAACTGCCGGAATTGCATCAGCCGGAACAAGCTGTTTGTCCGATCGGGCTTGAGGTGCTCACGGACGCGGGCAATCAGGCAGGTACGGTGGTTGACTACCTATTTGATGTTCGGACTGGTTCTGTTACCGATTACCTGTTTAAATCCAGTGGCTGGCGTGGCGTTTTAGACGGGATTTACTTGTTACCCGTGGCAGCCATTTCGACCATCGGTAGCAAGCGGGCGATCGTGTCTGAGGCTGCTGTATCTGAGCCCGTGCAGTATGCAGAGGGACTGCACAAAAAAGTAGGCATGGTAGCAGAGTTTTTCCAAGATGACTTCGATAAAACTCTCAGAAATGTAGAGGGGGTAAAGCGGGGCGCTCAGAATATAGCAGGAAAACTCCAAGACAAAGCTCTAGAAGTCAGAGATGTAGCTCAAGAAAAAGTTGCAGAGTTGAAGCGACAAAGGAATGAATCTACAACACCAGACCGGGTGGAGCCACCAGAGTCAGATTTGACCTAAAGTGCAGGCTTCGAGATTGTCGCCCTCCAATTAATTGCCGATCGCATTTTTGGGCGGCGACTGCCAGGAAGGTAAGTATTTTCGGCAGATCAAATTGAAGGTTTCTCGATGAGAATTCCACTGCTACTTAAAGCATTGTATTTTAGTTAATCAGCCTTTGACCAGCGGGCAGGATGCCCACCGCACCATAAAATCTACTCTTTGTGGGACAGGCATCTTGCCTGTTCTTGAGAAGGGTGCAATATGTTTTATACAACCAACAAAATTTTATCTAGAGGGATTAGCAGTGAACTGATAACGCTTTTAAAGATTAATTTATTTGCGGTTTTATCCCGAAAAATCTATGTTGAATTATCCCAATTTATGCCTGGTCTTGGAGTGTCAAAATATCAGTGATTACCTTAACTCTGCTACATCCTATCCAGTCTTTCCCAGTTCAAAGCTGGTGTTTTGAATCTGAATCGGTGGTTCGGATCGGTCGATCGAACGATAATGATGTAATTATTTACAGTGCAGTAGTTTCGCGCCACCACGTAGAACTCTGGAATCAGGCCTATGGCTGGGAAATTATTAATTTTGGTGCTAACGGCACTTATAGTCATTTCAAATAAATGTGAGACAGAGGCAAGATCATGATAAAATGGATAAAAATAGTTAATTAGAAAAAAAT
>PVWI01000104.1 GCA_003003725.1 filamentous cyanobacterium Phorm 6
CGGCGAGTTCGCGAATCTGGTGAATTCGGGCTTCGAGTTCGGCCAGCGGCTTTTCAAAATCTAGGAGTAGTGGTTTGCGGTCTGAGTTGGGCACGCTGATAATTTCTTTCTTGGTTTTAAGGTTTAGTCGATCGACTATTTTCCAATTTTACCCTGTCAGGTGATGCTGAAAAATAAGGCAAAATTGAAACTTTTGAGTTCTAAATTTTGTATGATATCAAATTCGGTAACATCGCAATTATACTACGCGCGATCGCCCTGCACTCCGAAGTTCAAAAAGTGACACAAGTGCGATCGAAAAAAAATAAGGACTTTAGTCCTTACTAGAAATAACAGTTACAAGTTTGATCGTTCGGGCTTCAGTCCTCATCGTTTTCACAAATAAGAACTAAAATCCTGACTACAAAAGACATCTCCTAAAATGCCGGTTTTGAACAGGCTAGGAGGGCCTGTTCCACAAGAATTATGGGAGATGTCTAAACAACAGTTACAAGTTGATCGTTCGGACTTCAGTCCTCATCGTTTTCGCGAATCAGAGCTAAAATCCTGACTACAAACAACAGTTACAGGTTTGTAGTCAGGACTTCAGTCCTCATCGTTTTCGCGAATAACCTCAGAATGACAACAAAGGTTGGAAACCATGTTTGACCGAAATCTCACCGATTTGCTCCATCTTTTCCACCGTAATTTGATTACGTCCCCAAGAAAAATTGGTGTACAACTTTTCAAATTCCAGCAGCATTGATTCCGCAAAACAGGCAAACAACTGTCGGCCCGGTACATCCATATTGACAATCTTCATAATTTTCCAGTCAATATCTAGGGAATGCTCCACAATGCCGCCATTGAGTACATAAACTTCGGGGTGCTGAACCTGAGTTGCCAGATTTTTTGGATAACCTCCATCAATTAGCAAACAGGGTTGCTTCAATGTAGAGGGGTCAATTTCCACTCCCTTCGGCATACTCGCTACCCAGACGACAATATCAGCTTGGGGCAGGGCTTCTTCCAAGCCCATAATTTTGCCTCGCCCCAATTCCGTCTGCAAGTCTTGCAAGCGTTCTTTATCGCGGGCAATTAGCAACAATTCTGCTACATTTGTTTTGACATTAAGCCAGCGACAGACAGCACTACCAATGTCGCCAGTAGCACCACAAACAGCTACAGTAGCTTTTGACAGTTCAATACCCAATTTTGGGGCTGCTTGTTCTACTTGACGGCAGATAATGTAAGCCGTATGAGTATTACCAGTGGTGAAGCGTTCAAACTCCAACTTGAGATTGCGAATTTGCTTAATTTGCTGCAAGTTGAAGGTTTCAAAAATTATCGAAGAAAAGCCGCCTAAAGCAGTGATGTTAATCCCATGTTTTTGAGCGTGAGCCATCGCGTTCAAGATTTTGCGAGTGGCTGCTTTAATTCGGCGAGTGGCCAGCATTTCTGGCAGAAAACAGGACTCCACATAGCGGCCTTCTATTTTTTGCCCAGTGATACTTGTTACCGTGATAGTATCAACTATCTGCGGCGGCGCGCTGCACCAAAAATCTAGACCTTGATCGGCGTATTCTGGATAGCCCAGCTCGTTAGCTACTGATTGGGCGTGTTCTAAGCTGGTTAAGTGACCGATTAGACCAAACATTAAGTTGTCAAATGAAGGAAGAAGAAGGAAGAAGGAAGAAGGAAGAAGGAAGAAGGAAGAATTAAAAAATTTTAATTTTTAATTTTTATCTCATTCCTTATTTCCAAATTGATGAGGCTGCAAAGCCTTGTGAAGTAGGGAGAAGGGAAAACTAAAAAGTTTTAATTTTTAATTTTTTCCCATTCCTTATTTCCAATTGGATTAGGCTGCGAGGCCTTGTGCTGACATCCGCATGATGTCGCGGTTGTTAAAACCAATGTTACCTAGGGCTTCGCCATAGGCAATCATAAAGTCTTCAATTAAAGCCTCTTTTTCCATCCCTAGGACGTTAGCATCATCTGCGACAGAATTTAGCAGTCTCCAGATGATGGGCAAGTTTTGGCGGTTGGCGGCTTCGAGTTCAGCTTTGGATTCTTCAAAGTGAGCGTTAAGCCACACTTCCCCAAAATTGAGGTGCATATATTCTTCTTTGACGACGCCTTCAGTGATTTTGCGGGCGAAGTCGTCGGCGACGGGGATGTAAATGTTGTAGGCTGCGATCGCAAAACACTCGATAATTAGCGATTGAATCAGCAAGCAAGTTACAATCTCACCGGCTGCCGCTGCCGTTTGGAAGTTTCCGTGCAGTTGGGAAAAGAACTGCTTGGCAAATTCCATGTCTGGCGTGACTTTGAGATTCCGCCCGCAAGCTTGGAAGCCTTTCTTATGGCGGTTTTCCATCTTGGACAAGCCAATTAACTCTTCCTTTTTGTCAGCCAACATTTCGGCCAGTGTCAAGTAATTGTCATGAGCTTCTTGCTCGCCTTCAATCACAATGGCGTTGATGCGGCTGTAAGCGTCTTTGTAGGTTTCGGTTTGAAAGTCAATTGCTGGGCAGGCCTCAAGCTGGGGCATAAATATGTCGTCTCCTGATTGTTATTGAGCAAATACCAAGTAGAGTTTTGGATGTTAAGACAATGATACAGTTACTTGAACTTTACTTAAGTCATCAGTCTGGTTAGCTAGGCTATTTCCAGCCCTCGCTCTCTCGGTACTTCGATTTAACGGCGGGTTGTTGAATTTACACTCTACCCATTTTCAACAATCAACTTGCCAATTGTGTGAGAATTTGGGGGGCGATCGGGTTTGAGAACCTCACAGGCTTATTATTTTAGGTTAATTCACAAATTTATGGGTAAATCCTTTGACAGGTCGAAGGCGCTGCAAATGCTGAGTTTTCTGTTGTTGCTGGCGGGGGCTGCGCTGGTGCTGCTACCGCTGGCTGCTGTATTTTTCATTTCTCTATCACCATCTGGTGTCGGTGTCAAGGCCACAGGCCTAACTTTGGCGAACTATCAGGAGGCTTGGCGACGGGGCAATTTTTTGTTGGCATTCTTTAATTCTACTCTAGTGGCGATCGCAGTGACGGGTTTTCAGGTCGTGACTTCTGCTTTGGCTGGTTACGCTTTGGCCAGACTGAAGTTTCGCGGGCGACAGGCCCTAGTTTTGGGGGTTTTGGCGACGCTGGTAATTCCGTTTCAGCTTTTGGTGATTCCGATTTTCATGGTTTTGAAGTGGGGGCATCTGCTGAATACTTACGGGGCGCTGATTTTGCCGACGGCGGCTAGCGGTTTTGGGATTTTTTTGCTGCGCCAGTATTTTATGACAATTCCGGTGGAGTTGGAGGAGGCGGCAATGCTGGATGGGGCTAACCGCTGGCAGGTTTTATGGCAGGTGATGTTGCCTTTGGCGCGCCCTGCTTTGGTGACGCTGTTTTTGTTTACTTTTATCGGGGAGTGGAACGATTTGTTTAAGCCGCTGGTGTTTACGACGCGGCCGGAGTTGCGAACTGTGCAGTTAGTTTTAACCCAGTTTCAGGAACAGTTTACTAGCAGTTGGCAGTTGTTGATGGCGGCGGTGGTAATTGGCACTGTGCCGGTAGTGTTACTGTTTTTGGTCGGTCAGCGGCAGTTTATTCGGGGGATTGCGGCCACAGGGATTAAGAATTGAGTTTGGGTGTGGAGCACAATTAAGTTTGTAGTCAGGACTTCAGTCCTCTTTTTGGGTTGGAAGTAAAAAAACTCAAGTCCTGAGTACAAAGAAATATATCATTGCGAACGATGTTAATCTATGCAAAAGCTCGGCTGGTTTTTATTTATTGTATCTTTTCTGCCCTGGGTTGCAATCTTGTTTTTAGTGCCGTTCCTGCCGCTGAGCATCGCTGAAAAAACTACGATTGATATCGTTCTAGCTGTTGGGGCCGAAGTGTGTTTTTGGCTGAGCGTGGTAATTTTGGGAAAAGAAGTAGTTACCAAATATCGGCGTTATTTGAATCCCCGCTATCTTTGGAAAAAAATCAGAAATTTCAAGCGCAAATAAACATGACTCAACGCAGATTTGGTTCGTAGTGAGGACTTTAGTCCGCATTTGGAGAGGACTGAAGTCCTGACTACGAACCTCAGAGCATGGTTTGTAGTGAGGACTTTAGTCCGCATCAAGAAGGACTGAAGTCCTGACTACGAACCTAGTTCAACGTTTAGTTATTCGCTGAAAATTTGCAAGCGAATAGAGCGTTCTCCGTCTCCAAAATCTACTTCAATCTTTTCTCCCGAAAGACTATCCAAGCATCCCAAAAGTAAGCGCAAATTGGGCGTGCTTGCTCCCGTATCCACGTACAATCTATCTGCCAAACTGCCTAAACGTTTCCAAATTGTATATAGTTTGACTACTGTTTGTTCTAGCTGTGCGGCTTGTTTTACAACATCGGCCGTGGTTCCCAAACATCCGACTCGCAAAGATTCTTCTAAGGCCATTTCCATGTCTAAGTGAGACTGATTGAGGGCTTGTACTTGGGCAGCGGCGTCGAGATATTTTGATAGGTTTTTGGCGTCTGAAGTTAGCTGTTTTACTGTATCTACGTCTGGATTTTCTGCTACTTCTTTTTGAATTTCGCTTTGGTGAGATGGAGAGAGTTTCTCCATTTCTTTGACTAAAGGAGCGAGATAACGGGAAGGAAGTGAACCGCTAGATGCTTTTTCTTTGACTTCTTCTGGCAATAATTCTGAGTTCATTGCCATCCATTCGTCGGAGAGTTGTTTGACTTCGCGCCTGGTAATTCGATCGCCCTTTGAGGCCGCATCTGTGACCATTTGCTGTACTTCGGGAGATGCTTTGGCGGTTTCGACAAAGGCTCTTTTGCTGAAGTTTCTAATCGAATCTGGGTCTAAATCTCCTTGATCGATCAGAGTTTCGGCACTTTTAGCGAGTTCTATCAAAGAATAGGCTTGACTTTTGCCAATTTCTCGTTCTTTTAGCCAGTTCAAAAAGCCGGTACCGCGTCCGTCGCCGCCTTTTTTTTCTCGGTCTCGGACTGTTCGGAGAATGCGCCCGCGCCAGATGTCGGTTTGCAGGTCGAAGCGATCGCACACTTTCCAGGCGTTGTCAACCTGATTTTCAAAATCAAAGTCAGGTATTTGTTCGTCTTCGGGGTCTGGTAATTGGAAGTTGATATCGGTCAAGCCTTTGAGGGCTTCGGCTAGTTCTGCGGGAGATTGGGGGACTTCAGCCATTAGGAAAAAATTGTGTAGAGCAACAGTTGGTTTAATTGAGAATTTGCACGAGTTGAGATTTGAGACGCTATTTGTAGTAGTAAGGCGGGAAGGCTGACACTACTGATAGAGTTTTTGTGCAAGTTTTATATTATTATTGCATGATGAAGGGCGATCGGGCGATCGCTACCTGCACAAAAAATCTTCTCCGAGAGTGGCCACACAGCGTCGCAACAATCAAAAAGTCGGTGGCACAGATAGTCGGGTATTTTGAAACAAGAACCATTAACCCGATAGTTAAATAAACTAATTACTAACTAAAACGGCGATACTTTATCGCGTTCAACCTCATCGCGGGGAGTCGTTTTGCCGTTCAAAGTTGTGCCCTCATCGGGCAGATTGTCTAATCGATCGCGTTTCGTAAAGCGATCGCGAGCCGAGACAACCACCACATACAGCACCGGCACCATAAACAAACTCAAGAAAGTAGAAACAACCATCCCCCCCGCGATCGCATTCCCCAGCGATCGGCGACTTGCGGCCCCGGCACCTTCGGGATTAATTAGGGGAGCAATCCCCAAAATAAATGATAAAGAAGTCATCAAAATCGGTCGTAAACGCTCTTGAGACGCCTCAACTGCTGCCTTAGCAATTGAATACCCCCGCTCCCGCAACTGATTAGCAAACTCCACGATTAAAATCGCGTTTTTACTCGCCAACCCAATCAACATCACCAAACCAATCTGGCAATAAACATCATTCGCCAAACCCCGCAACGACTGAGCTAAAAGTGCACCTAAAATCGCCAGAGGAACCGATAGCAAAATAATGAAAGGATCGACATAATTTTCGTACTGAGCCGCCAAAACCAAGAACACAAAAACCAGCCCCAAACCAAAAATAATTGGTGCTTGACCCCCCGACTCAATTTCTTCTAAAGAACTCCCCGACCATTCATACCCAAAACCCGACGGCAAAACTTGAGCCGACACCTTTTCCATCGCTTTGAGCGCCTGTCCAGAACTCGCTCCCGGAGCCGGAGAGCCACTAATTTCAATTGACCTATATAAATTGTAGTGGTTAACAGTTTGCGCTCCCACCACCGGAGTTATCTTCACCAAATTGCTCAAAGAAATCATTTCATTCTTTCCAGAGCGGACATACAACTTACTAATATCTTCAGGGTTATCACGAAACTGTTTATCCGCCTGAACATACACCCGATAATTGCGCTGCTGGAGATTAAAATCATTCACATACTGAGAGCCCAGAGCCGTTTGTAACGTACTGAAAACATCATTAATGGGAATATCTAGAGCCTTAGCTCGATTGCGGTCAACTTCCACAATTAACTGAGGCGTATTCGCAGCAAACGTACTAAATACCGCTTGCAATCCCGGTGTCTGATTCGCCTGCTTTAAAATTCCACCCATCGCCTCAACTAGAGAATCTAAACCGCTGTTACCTTTGCGGTCTTGCAATTGAAATTGGAAGCCTCCAAATTGACCTAAACCTTGAATAGCCGGCGGATTCACAGGGAAAATTCTAGCTTCGGGAATCGCTAAAAATTTACCCCGCAATTTACCAATAATCGCTTGTACCGTTTGATCTTCACCTTCCCTTTCTTTCCAGGGTTTAAGGGTAGTAAATATAATCCCCTGATTGGAACTGTTACCACTAAAACCAAAGCCACCTACAGAAAAAGTCCCCACAACTTCAGGAACGTTGAGGATTTCTTTTTCAACTCCGTCCATCACCTGCTGGGTGTATTGCAGCGAAACGCCTTGAGGCCCTTGAATAATTGTCAGAAAATAGCCCTGGTCTTCCTCTGGGATAAATGCTGTTGGTACTGATAAATAAAGCCAAGCTGTGAATCCCAGAGAAGCAATAAACAACAGGGTAACAATGGTTTTAAATCGTGTTAAGAATATTAAGGAATCTCTATATTTCTTTTGCATCCCATCCAGAAAAATATTAATCCGGTTAAACACCCAACCCAACGGGCCGCCAAACTTCTTACCTGGGCGCAGTAATATAGCGGCAAGTGAGGGAGTAAGAGTAACCGCCATAAAGGTAGAAAGCAGAACGGAAAAAGCAATTGTTAGGGCAAATTGTTTATAGAGTGCTCCCGTTGTCCCAGGGAAAAATGCCACGGGTATGAACACGGCCATCAATACTAAGGAAGTGGCAATTACAGCACTAAAAAGTTCCCGCATTGACTCGGAAGCTGCTTGGCGGGCATTCATACCTTGGCGGACTAGACGGTCAATATTTTCGACTACGATGATAGCGTCATCAACCACTAAACCTGTTGCTAAGGTAAGACCAAATAGAGACAAACTGTTAATCGTAAAGCCGAATACTTTGATAAAGGCAAATGTCCCAATCAAGGAAATGGGAATTGTGATGGTGGGAATAATCGTAGTGCGCCAATCTTGTAGGAAAACAAAAATAACTATCACCACTAGCAAGACTGCTTCAAACAGAGTTTTGACTACTTCTGCCATTGACTCTTGGACAAATTGAGTCGTATCTAGTGCAGTTCTGTGTATCACCCCTGGAGGGAAGTTTTTCGCTAATCTTGCCATTTCTGCTTTGACGGAATTGGCAACATTTAGAGCATTACTTCCGGGCAATTGGTAAATTCCTAAACCCACCGCGTCTTTACCTCGAAATCGCAGGAAAGAGTTATAATTCTCTGCTCCTAATTCGGCTCTACCGACATCTTTTAACTTAACTAAAGTTCCATTTGTTTCGCTTTTGATAACAATTTCTTCAAATTCTGTGGGGCTTTTAAGACGGCTTTCTGCACTCAAATCAATCTGATACATTTGCCCTTCGGGGGCGGGTTCTTGACCAATTCTTCCTACACCAACTTGCAAGTTTTGTTCGTTAATTGCTCTTGTGACATCTTGCATCGTTAGATTACGAGCAGCTAATTTATTGGGGTCGATCCACAGGCGCATAGCATAGCGTCTTTCCCCAAAAATTCGCACGTCCCCCACGCCTTTTACTCTTTTTAAAGTATCTGCTAAATAGAGGTCGGCGTAGTTACTTAAAAATATGGTATCGTATTCTTTATTTTCGGTAAATAATCCTATAGCAAGCAGCAGGCTGTTAGATTGTTTTGTAACTGTAACTCCTGTGCGTTGTACGGCATCTGGCAGTTGTGGTTGAGCGACGGCAACTCGATTTTGCACATCGACGGCGGCGATATCTTTGTCGCGGGAACTATCAAAGGTGGCTGTAATGGTGCTAGTTCCACTGTTGGTGCTACTGGAAGTTAGATATTTCAGTCCTTCAATGCCGTTGATTTGCCTTTCTAGGATGTTTGTTACCGCATTTTCGACAACTTCAGCATTGGCACCGCTATAGTTGGCTGTGACGTTGATTTGGGTGGGGCTAATGTCGGGGAAGCGCTCGATCGGCAATGTGGGAATGCTGATTGCGCCTACCAAAACAATAATTAAGGCGCAGACGCTGGCAAAGACTGGTCGTTTAATAAAGAAATCTGCAAACATTATTTGGGTAATGGGTAGTTGTTAGTTGATAATTCGTAATTGGTAATTGGTAATTGGTAATTGGTAATTGGTAAGTAGGTGGGTACAAATAAACATTAAATGGATCGGGCGGGTTTTGCCTTCATCTTCTGGCTGATCTCATAGATCCTACGCTAAACCCGCCCCTACGAGCGATCGGGATTTAAGGATTAAAGGATGAACAGGATTAATTTTAGTCATCTTCAATTCAATCCTATTAATCTTCAAAATTCTGTTAATCCTGATGCAGACATTAATTTTTGCCACCCACTGGTAATTTTTTCCCTTCCCCAACAGCTTGCTCTTGAGCAGTAACTGGAGCACCGTCGGTCAAGTTGAGGATGCCTGCGGTAACAACTTTTTCGCCGGCTTGCAAACCTTCGATAACTTGATAATTATTCCCCTGAATGGTTCCCAATTTCACTGGTTTTTGCCGCGCGATTAAAGGTGGCATTCCCGGTTTTGGCTGTTCCGGCTTTTGAGCTGTGAAGACAAAAGTTTGCCCGCCCAAGCGAGTGACTGCGATGACGGGAACTAAAATTCCGGGGTTCTGTTTCCAGATGACTTTAGCTTTTACAAACTGGAGATTAAGCAGTTCGCCACTGGGGTTGGGAAAGGTGGCTTTAGCTAATATTGTTTGGGAATTGGCGCTGACGTTGGGGGAGATGAAACTAATTTGACCGATCGCGATCGCCTTGCCTTGATTATCCAGCATTTCTACTGGCAGCCCCAAGCGTAATTGAGGCTGACGCTCTAAAGGAATTGACAACCGCAAGTCGAGCAATTTGTTCTCTGTCAAAGTGGCGATCGGGTCGCCTGTTTTCAAGTAATCACCCACTTTCACAGGTATGTCGCCGATGACTCCGGCGAAGGGCGCGGTGACAGCAGTTTCTTGCAGTTGTATTTCAAAGCCGCGCACTTGGGCTTGAGCTTGGGCAACTTGCGCTTCGGCTTGATCTATCTGCTCTTGGCGGGTGCCGTTGGCTAACTGGGCTAATTTGCTCTTGGCTTGGGCGACTTCGGCTTCGGCTTTGGCTATTTCTTCTGGGCGCGCACCGTTTTGCAATTGTCGCAAGGCTTGCTGCTGCTGTTGCAAGGCTGCTGTGCGCTGCTGGATCTGGGTTTGCCTGTTTTTTTGGCGCTGATCCAACCGCCTTTGAGCTTCTCGGAGGTTGGCTTGGGCGCTGGTTTGTTTTTGGATGTATTGCTGGAGGGTGTTTTGTGACTCTGCGCCTTCTTTTGCCAATGCTTGATATCTGGCCAACTGCTGGCTGGCTAACTGTGCTTCGGCTTTGCTTGCCTCTATTTGGGCTCTGGCTTGGGCGATGTCTTCTAAGAGAGTTCCGCTTTGGGCATCGGCTAGGTTGGCGATTGCTTGGGCGACGCGGGCTTGGCCTTGGCCAACTTCTTCTGGGCGATTGCCCGATCGCAATTGGGCTAGGTTGGCGATTGCTTGGGCGACTTGGGCTTGAGCTTGGGCGATTTCTTCTGGCCTGCTGCCTGCTTGCATTTCGGCTAAGCGCGATCGAGCGGCGAGTAGGCTGGCTTGGGATTGTCTTAATTGAGCTTGGGCGCTGTCGCTTTTGATCCGGGCGATGGCTTGTCCTGTTTCGATCGAGTCCCCGGATTTGACAAAAATCTGCGTGACTAGCCCTTCTGTTTGGGGTTTGATTTGTACAGAACGCTTGGCTTCTAGGCTGCTGACAAATTCCGAGGCATCTTGGACTGGGCTGGTTTCAACGGCTGCCAGCTTGACTGGTATGCCTTGGGGTTGGGCTGCGGCTGCCGGTTGCTGTGCGCGATTATGACCCGATTGCCACGAGTACAAGCCGTAACCTGCGCCTGTGGCTGCGATCGCGATTGCGGCAATTAGGGGCCAGCGCGATCGTGGTTTAGCAACAGGTTCGGGGCGATCATCGACAACGGTGGCAGAATCCTCCGGTTGCTGGTTGTCTGCATCGGTTGGGTGCAGTTCCGGTGTGGTAGATTTTTGCTCTTGGGCTTCAACTACGGATTCTGGGGATTTAGAATAACTCATTGGCAGCACCACTTAGATTTTTTTTAACTTCTGACTTACTGAGACTTGGGCGGAATATTTGATTCTCCGGCGTTCCCCTCAAACATGGGGGAATAAGGACAAGCGATTTTAAACAGGATGGAATCGGGAAAGTACCTTTTTAATGAGGTTGGGGTATGTGCAGGGCTTTAGTCTGATCACAGTTAGCCAAGCCAGGGAGTGATTCTTTTTAGGAAAGCTTCTTGTTATCTCTCAAAAGTTACGATGGCAGGGAAGATTACACATCCTTCTTATGACTCATCTGAGTGGGCGAGTTGGAAGGATTTTCCCTTTGAGTCGGCGGATTCAGCGAAGGTTGGGGAGTCACGCACTCCTGCGATCGCACTTTTTTCCTTGGCTAGTTGCTCGGTTAACCACTCTATTTCTAATGCCAGCACTGACTTGCAGCGATCGCGAGAGGCGAATTGATAGTCGTCGGTTAGTGGATATTCGCTCTTGAGACTTTCGATGTAGTCTTGCCGGATGTAACTGACTCGCAAGCGGTGTTCCAATAGCTTCAGCCGTTCTGCGGATTCTAAGTCGCCAAAAAAGAAAAACTTGATTTGGAACCGGGAACCACTGTTAACCCAGCTTTCTTGAGGGTGTTCGAGCATTTTTTGCCGCCAGAGTTCGCGCCCTTGGGCGGTAATTCCGTAGATTTTGCGCGGACAGCCCGCATCTCCGGCTTCTTCGGCAATTACCGAAATCTCGCCTCGCTCTAACAAGCGCTTCAGCAGCGGGTAAATCGCTCCGTAGTTGACGCTGATGCAACTGCTCATAAACAGCTCCAGTTGTTGCTTTAGCCGATAGCCGTGCAGGGGTTGCCGCTGTAGCAGCCCAAGGGCTGATAATTCAAGCATTTATATCAATTTGATATTATAGTCTGGATTATATCACTATAGCTGACTCAAGGGCGATCGGGTCAATAGCTAGTTTAAAAAAATATTTAGAGGTAGATACACATTAAATGATATTTGTCAACATCCTTAAAATATACTTTTTTATATCCAGAGAGGGCGATCGCTTTGTATTATAGAACACATTTGAAATATAAGAAGAGTGCTAATTTACCTCGATTTCGGTCAGAGGAACGGGAACATCTCACTGATGTTTTTCCCTGCCATGAATCATCCTCAAAAAAGGATTTTTAAGGAATACTTAACCGATTATATGCTATTAATATGACACAAAGAGAGTGATTTATCTTGAGCATCAAACCAAAGATTAACGCCCTGTAATCACTTGAAATAGCCAGCCAAAAAGCATCACACTCAAAAAAATCACGCCTCCGACAATTAACATCAAACCCAACAGCAACGCCGCCACAAATAGCCAATCGGCTTTTTTGCCTTGTTCCGGGGAACCTAAATGAGCATCCAGCAATTCTATATTTTTGACATTAGCTTTCCAAGCAACATCCAACAAATCTCCAGCCACCGGTACAGTGCCAGCAACTGTATCAAATACGATGTTAGCTGCCATCTTGACTAAAGTCTCTTGCGGCACTCCCATTTGAGCGGATTTGAAGACTACATAACCTGCAAAGATTGAACCGATCACATCACCTCCGCCCGGTATCAATCCTAATATCGGATCGAGTCCGATGCGGTATTTTGTGCCGGGAATCGGAATTGCATTGTCGAGTAAATGGCTGATTTGCCGCAGACGACGCAAGGATGCCGCCTGAGATTTGTTGGAAGTATTTGTGGATGAATTTTGTATAGGAGAACGAGACATTTAGATTACTCCTGATTGCAATATTAATGTTGATTCCGGCTAAAATACCGCCTTTATATCATGTGCGGTGGTATGGGCGGGGGCGGGTTTATGAGATTGTCGATTATGGGCAATTATTGGTGGTGAACCCGCCCCTACAAAATTTAACATCATATAAGTCCGAATACAGATAAACCCGGCTTTTATTCAAAACCGGGTTTTCTGTTTCTAGCTAAAGGCTATTAGTTTACCCTACTATTTGTTGCCTTCGGTGAAGTCGGCATCAATCACGTCGTCGCCGCCGCCAGTCGGGCCGCCGTCTCCAGGGCCGCCAGGGCCGCCAGTCGGGCCGCCAGTCGAGCCGTCTGCTTGTTGGTACAGGCTGCTGCTGACAGCGTAGAATGCTTGCTGCAACTCTGTTGTCATGGTTTTGATCCGATCGTCATCTTCACTCTCGATCGCCTCGCGCAAGTCTTTGATCAATCCTTCAACCTTAGTCTTGTCATCAGCAGGAACTTTATCACCCAATTCTGCCAACTGCTTCTCGATTTGATAGGCTAAAGAATCGCCTTGGTTTTTGCGATCGATCTTTTCGCGACGTTCCTTGTCAGCAGTCGCATTCGATTCGGCTTCCCGAACCATGCGATCGACTTCATTGCTAGGCAAAGTAGAAGCACCAGTAATGCTAATAGATTGCTCCTTGCCAGTACCTTTATCCTTAGCAGCTACATTCAAAATACCGTTAGCATCGATATCAAATGTAACTTCAATTTGAGGTACGCCGCGAGGGGCTGGGGGAACTCCATCTAAACGGAATGTTCCCAAATCTTTGTTATCATTCGCCATTTCTCGTTCGCCTTGCAAAACGTGAATTTCCACGTTTGTTTGGCCGTCTACCGCAGTCGAGAAAGTTTCCGACTTCTTAGTAGGAATAGTGGTGTTACGGGGAATGATTTTGGTCATCACGCCGCCCAAGGTTTCTACGCCGAGAGATAGCGGAGTAACGTCGAGCAACAGAATGTTTTTGACTTCGCCTGCTAGCACGCCAGCTTGGATTGCTGCACCGACTGCTACCACTTCATCCGGGTTTACCGTTTGGTTAGGGTCTTTGCCGAGGATTTTTTTGACGAGTTCTTGCACGGCTGGAATGCGTGTAGAACCACCAACTAAGACAACTTCATTAATTGCAGATTTGTCTAATTTGGCATCGCGAATCGCGTTTTCTACAGGGATGCGAGAACGATCGATCAAATCCGAGCAGAGTTCTTCAAACTTGGCCCGCGTCAAAGTCATGTCCAAGTGTTTTGGCCCGTCTTGAGTCGCAGTAATAAACGGCAAGTTGATTTCGGCTTGGGTAACGCTCGAAAGTTCAATCTTGGCTTTTTCTGCTGCTTCTGTTAGGCGTTGCAGTGCTTGTTTGTCTTTGCGGAGGTCAATTCCTTCGGCTTTTTGGAAGTCTCCAGCGATGAAATCAACAATTTTTTTGTCGAAGTCGTCACCGCCGAGGTGAGTGTCTCCAGAAGTTGCCAACACTTCAAATACGCCGTCGCCAACTTCGAGAATCGATACGTCGAAAGTACCGCCACCTAAGTCAAATACGAGGATGGTTTCGTTGCTCTTTTTATCTAAACCGTAAGCTAAAGCTGCTGCTGTAGGTTCGTTAATAATCCGCAGCACTTCAATGCCGGCAATCTTTCCAGCGTCTTTAGTAGCTTGGCGCTGGGAGTCGTTGAAGTACGCGGGAACTGTGATCACCGCTTGGGTGACTGTTTCGCCGAGGTATTTGCTGGCGTCTTCTACGAGTTTGCGGAGGACTTGCGCGGAAATTTCTTCAGGGGCAAATTGCTTGCCGCGGGCGGGACAGTCGAGTTTGAGACTGTTGCCGACTTTCAGGACTTTGTATGAAACTTCGGTGGTTTCGTGGGTTACTTCGTCAACCCGGCGCCCGATAAACCGTTTTACTGAGTAAAAGGTGTTTTCGGCGTTCATCACGGCTTGACGCTTGGCGATTTGTCCGACTAGCTGGTCGCCATTTTTGGCATATGCTACTACGGAAGGTGTGGTGCGACCCCCTTCGGCGTTGGCTATGACGGTGGGTTTGCCGCCTTCCATAACTGCGACGCAGGAGTTTGTCGTACCTAAGTCAATTCCAACTACTTTTCCCATAGGGGTGTTCCGGCTCCAATGACTACAAAATTTTGATTTTCTATCTGTGCGATAGTCTGGTTATTCAGGACTGCGATTTCACCTCGCGGTTTACGGGTAGTGAGTCCTGCTTTAATACAGTCTTCGATAGGGTGCTTATCTCTATACTGCGGGCGGTTAGACCTTGGGATGAAGGCGTGTTTACCGAACCTGTTAGGGACGGTTGCATTCGTCGGGCCCGTAACGCTACAGTTGTTGACTGCTTTTCTTTACTCTTCCTAATGTACGGGGTTTGATCGATCGCGGTATTGTGGCAAACCGTATACTTTGTGTTGTATTTGCCGTCTTTGTGATATAAATTTTGTTTGGTTGCGTTTGGGCGATCGATCTTTTGGATACCAATCCGGTTTAAGCAGTGAGCAACGGCTCAAAAAACAGCATACCCAGATCCCTGACTTCTTTAAGAAGTCAGGGATCTAATCAGTTGATTATTGAATTTTATACCCTTTAATTGTTATTTTTCACCAATCAGCAGAGCTGCGGGAAAGTAAGTCAGAGCTTCACCAATTTCCAGAGTACCGTTACTTTCAACCACCTGATCTGTAATTGCATCTTTCCAAACCGACGGCATTTGCTCCGACAATTCCAGATGAGTATCTTCCCAGACTTGTTTGCCGATCGGCATTTCTTCCGGTTTGACAACTCCCGTCAAAAACCGGGGAGCAATGACAATAACTGTAGTATCTTCAAAACTTCTGGCAAAAGCAACCACATTATCTTTAAACGTGCCGACTACTTCCAGGGGTTGATAGTCGCCTAATTCAAAAACTTGCAAGTATTTTTTTCTCGCTTCTAGAACTCTTGCCGTCAAAAACAGCTTAATTCTAGCATCTTCCCGCGTCGCAATCAAATCTTCAACCAGTTGCAAAATATCCGTCTGAGCTTGCTGTTTAATTTGCCGCAACACCTCGATTCTGCGATCGAAATCTACGGGACGACGGTTATCTGGATCGACGTGGCTTAAATCCCAGAATTCCGTGCCTTGATAAATGTCTGGAACTCCGGGCGCCGTGATTTTTAGCAGCGTTTGAGATAAAGAATTGAAAATCCCGTAATCAGCTACTTTTTTCCAGAAAGGCGTAAATTTATTCAGGAATTGATTTTGTTCCGAAGGTTCGAGAACGCTATCGATAAAGGTCATAAATCCAGTTTCGTAGTCGTTGTCATGTCTCAGCCAAGCTGTATAAACTTTAGCTTCGCGGACAGCTTTAATCGCATAATCTTTCAGGCGATCGACATAATCAGTGTTTTCAATTCCCTCAAACGGAAAACTGCCGAGAATAGTTTGGTACAAGAAGTATTCGTCGTTAGTATCGGGAACCATTCGATTCACAAAGTTAACTTTCTTAGATGAGTTTACCTCTCTCCAAGACCTGACTTGCTGTTCCCATTCATCGGGAATTTCTGACAAAACGTTAATTCTGGCTCGCACATCTTCGCCGCGTTTGGTATCGTGGGTAGCTGTAGCATTCATTTTGTGCGGCCAAGCTGCTTGCTGCTGCTTGTTGAACTCGTGAAAATCCGCCAGCGAAACGCCAAACTGACTGGGGTTTCCTCCGACTTCGTTGAGGGATAAAAGTCGATAGTAGACGTATAACAGCGTATCTTCAATGCCTTTAGCCATCAAAGGCCCTGTCAACTGCTGGAGTTTCATTACAAAGTGTCGGCGCTGCTCTTTTTGTTCGGCTGTTAGGGTTTCTTCTTCTTCGAGCAACAGCACCGTTTCGATAAATTTAAGTTCTTTGAGGAGTCGCGGCACTTGTTCTTTGGCGTGGGCGATCGCATATTTGACGTAAGTGCGATCGGACTCTCTCAAACCATCTTGATTGATGTAAGTTCGGTAGACTGGAAAAATTGTCAAAACCGCCGCCAATGCTTTTTCCAAACCGGGACGAGTAAAGTCATTTCCCTGTCTGGATTGACCAGATATATTCTTCAAAAGTTGAGCTAGATTGTCTACATCTCCCGCCAAGTTTTTCTCAACAATCAGCCCTTTTTTATCTAAAAATAACTGTTCGTAGGGAACGGTCAAGCGAGTAAATCTCTGATATATTTCGCTAAATTGCTGCTCGCGATCGCACCGACAAAAAACGCCGTTTACGTAATTCAAAAAGTCGTAGCCGCTCGTTCCCTCAATCGGCCAATATGACGGCAAATCTTCTTCGTGTTCCAGAATCTTTTCAACAGTGATGTAAGTATCTCCGGTTCTCTTTCGGAGCCGTTTCAAATATTCTGTCGGATCGTAAAGTCCGTCGATGTGGTCGATTCTCAATCCGGTAAACTTTCCCTCATCAACCATGTCGAAGATCAGAGCATGGTTTTTGTGAAAAACTTTAATCTCTTCTACTTTTACCGAAATTAGTTCGTTAACAGTAAAAAACCTTCGATAGTTAATTTCTTCGGCGCCCACTTTCCAGAAAGCCAGACGGTAAAACTGCTCGGAAAGTAACTCGTCTAGCAAATTAAAGCTTTCGGGATTGCCCTTTTCTCCGTTAAAAAAATTGATATTTTCATCGATAAATTCCTGCACAATCGGATTTTGATTGTAGAGTTCCCACAGCAGTCCTTTGACAAAAGCTATCTGATCGTATCGAGCTTTACCTTTAGTTTCTGAAGGTGTATTTTTAATCAAATAAAGAATTCCCAGAAACTTAATAAAATCTGGATGGCGTCTGCCCAATTCCCTGCCTAAATGCCCCAGATTATGACTGATAAAATTAGCGTAAGATTCAATTTTTACTGGCAATTTTAAGTCATAGTAATTGATTGTCAGCCCAATTTCGCTGTATTTGAGTTGAATCTCGCCACTTTCCAGACACTCTCCATAAAAATTGCCCAGCAGCGGAGCCAGCACTCGACCCCTGAGATGTTCATAAGCATGATTCCATTCAATATCGAAGTAATCGAAATAGTCGGAATCCGGGCCATGTTCCAATACATCTAACAGCAACAAATTTTGAGTGTCGTAAGCCATGTGGTTGGGGACAATATCTTGCAGCCATCCCATGTTCCGCTTCTTGATTTCGTCCGTGAGCGCTTCAAAGTTTTCTGAGGTTCCTAATTCGGGATTGAGCTGATTTGAGTCAACGACATCATATCCGTGACTGCTGCCTTTTCTGGCTTTAAATATCGGTGAGGCGTAAAGGTCGGTAATTCCTAATTCTTCCAGATAGCTAAGGATTTGTTTAGCGGCTTCAAAGTTAAAACCTGCATGAAATTGAATCCGATAAGTTGTTGTGGGAATTCTCAGCACTGTTAATTTTACTCCTAATTACTTCTTCGGGTTTGATCTTTTAAAGAGGAGGCTGATCCTCCAAGACTGCATTCCCAGGCTCAGCCTGGGAACGATAGAATTGCTTCTTGCTTGTTCCTAGGGTTTGCCTGGGAACGCATATCTAGAGGCCCTTCGACCCTTCGACCCTTCGACCCTTCGACCCTTCGATCCTTCGACTCCACGAGCGGGCACCGCTTCGACCAGGGTACAGATTTTAATTATAATTCATAGAGTGTAAAACTCTGCGGTTTAACGGTCAATTCTTGCTCTGAAGTTATCTTTTCTGGCAAGGTTGAACCTGCACCCATCCATTTTGGATCAGCCGAGTCTAAAATCTTTTGCCAATTTCCTTGGGGAAGTACAGCATTAAACGTAACTTGTTGTTTGTTGAAGTTGAGAATGCAGAATATCTGACTTTCATCTGTCCAGCGACGTAGAAATAAGATTTTTTCTGCTTCGATGCTGGACACTTCTAGGTTGGTTTTATCCAGTTTTTTCAGGGCGGGGATAGTGCGCCGTAGTTGAATCAAATGTTGGTGCCATTCCCAGAGAATTTTGTGTTTGCCTTCTGTTTGTTTTTCCCAGTTTAATTTGCACTTTTGAAAACTGTCTGGACTTTGGGGGTCTTGAAATTCGCCTCGACCTTCAAAGCTTTTAAATTCTTCCTGTTTGTCCTTACGGATAGCTTCAATTAAGTTTTCATCCGAGTGGGAAACGAAGTAGAAAAATGGTGCTTCTTCTCCGTATTCTTCTCCCATAAATAGGAAGGGAATATAGGGAGAGATTAAGACAGTGCCTGCGGCAAGTTTTAGTGCTTCAAAATCAACAATTTTAGAGAGTCTGTCTCCTAAAATGCGGTTGCCGATTTGGTCGTGGGTTTGCGAGAATACCACAAATTTATGGCCCGGTTCATCCTTGACGGAATTGCCGTGTTTCCGCTTTCTGTGGGGGGCGTACTGGCCGGAGTAAACAAAGCTTTCTTTGAAGGATTTTTCTAAGTGTTCGCACTTGCCGAAGTCTTGGTAGTATCGGTCGTCTTCTCCGGTGAGCAAGGCGTGCAGTGCGTGGTGGAAATCATCGCACCATTGGGCGTCTAGTCCGAAGCCCCCCTGTTCTTTAGGACGTATAGTACGGACATCATTTAAGTCACTTTCGGCTATTAAGTAAAGTTGCCGTCCTAGTTCTTGAGAAATATCGGCTGTGGCATCGGATAGTTCTTGTAAAAAAGGTCTTGCACCTACTTCAAAAATTGCTTGAATTGCATCTAATCTCAGGGCGTCAATGTGATAGTCTCGAAACCAGTAGAGGGCGTTTTCAATAAAGTAGTTGCGTACGCCGTCGCTGTAGGCGTCGTCGAAGTTGAGGGGGTCTCCCCAAATCGAGCCGTATTTTGATGTAAAGTAGGGGCCGAATTGACTGAGGTAGTTGCCTTCGGGGCCGAGGTGGTTGTAAACTACATCGAGAATTACTGAAATATCGTGTTCGTGGCAGGCGTTGACGAGTGTTTTGAAGCCTTCGGGGCCGCCGTAGGAGTTTTGAACTGCGTAGGGATATACGCCGTCGTATCCCCAGTTTCGCTCGCCGGGGAATTGGGCTACTGGCATTACTTCGATGGCGTTGATTCCCAGTTCTTTAAGTTGTTTGAGCTGGGGAATTATTGCTTCAAATGTTCCGGCTTGGGTGAATGTGCCGACGTGCAGTTCGTAAATAATCATTTCGGCTAGCGGCACGCCTTGCCATTTTGTGTCTGTCCAAGTAAAGATATTTTCATCTATTACTTGCGACGGAGCGTGTACGCCTTGGGGTTGATATTTTGAGGCTGGGTCTGGTCTGTCGGTTTTTCCTTCGATTTGGTAAGTGTAAAGGGTTCCTGGTTCGATGTCTGTAGCTGTGGTTTGCCAATAACCTTCTGCCGATTGTTGCAGGGGTATCAGGCGTTTTTTTGGGGAAACAATTTGGACTGCGATTTGTTTGAGGGTGGGCGCCCAAACGGTAAATTCACATTGGTTATTGCCGAGGTAATTTGCTCCTATCTTCACTTTGAGCTGTTCTCCTTATAAAATAGGTTGGTAGTTCGATCGCCCGACGCGCTATCAAATGCTTGCCCTTAACGTTCAGCACCTGTTTAGACGGTAATATTACTTAATATAACAAACAACTAACTTTAGACAGAGGCATCAAAGGCTAAAATTGTGTAAGGGGCAAAAGTAGCGGTTAGTTATGTCTAAATTAGAGCATGAATCCGCACGGGGGCGATCGCCAAATTAACGGCCTGGAAGCGTTAATATTTCTGGTTGATATCATGTTAAAAATCTACCTAAAGGTAGGTCAAAAATCAGCGCGAGTGTGGATCTGTCTCTTATACACATCT
>PVWI01000419.1 GCA_003003725.1 filamentous cyanobacterium Phorm 6
AGTTTACAAGAAACAGCTTGAAACTCGCCCGGTGACAGCTTTACGCGATTTGCTCGACTTTGCGAGCGATCGCCCTTCGATTCCCATTGAAGAAGTTGAATCTGTAGCAGACATTTTCAAACGTTTCGCCACCGGCGGTATGTCCCTCGGTGCTCTATCCCCCGAAGCCCACGAAACTCTGGCGATCGCGATGAACCGCATCGGCGGCAAATCCAACTCCGGCGAAGGCGGCGAAGATCCGGTTCGATACAAAGTGCTCAAGGATGTCAGCGAGGCTGGTTTCTCACAAACTCTCCCTCACTTGAAGGGTTTGCAAAATGGTGATACTGCATCTTCTGCCATCAAACAAGTAGCTTCAGGGCGTTTCGGCGTGACTCCAGAGTACCTGATGAACGCCAAACAGATCGAAATCAAAGTTGCCCAAGGTGCGAAACCGGGCGAAGGTGGACAATTGCCGGGGCCGAAAGTCAGCGAGTACATTGCTTATTTGCGCCGATCGAAACCGGGTGTCACCCTAATCTCGCCGCCTCCTCACCACGATATTTATTCGATCGAGGATTTGGCACAGTTGATTTTTGACTTGCATCAAATCAATCCGAAAGCGGGAGTTTCCGTCAAGTTGGTATCGGAAGTCGGTATCGGTACTGTCGCCGCCGGCGTTGCGAAAGCCAATGCTGATGTGATTCAAATTTCCGGCCACGATGGCGGCACCGGTGCGTCTCCACTGAGTTCGATTAAGCACGCAGGTTCTCCGTGGGAACTCGGATTGACCGAAGTTCACCGGGTGCTGATGGAGAATAATTTGCGCGATCGGGTTTTACTCCGCGTTGACGGTGGTTTCAAAACGGGCTGGGACGTGATTGTCGGCGCTTTGATGGGTGCTGAAGAGTATGGGTTTGGAACCGTGGCAATGATTGCTGAAGGCTGCATTATGGCCCGCGTTTGCCACATGAATACTTGTCCTGTGGGCGTTACCACGCAGAAGGAAGAGTTGCGGAAGCGTTTCCCCGGTACGCCGGAACACGTTGTCAATTTCTTCTACTTTGTCGCCCAGGAAGTGCAGAGTTTGTTGGCGAAGTTGGGTTATAAGTCGATCGCCGATATCATTGGCCGCGGTGATTTGCTGACAATGCGCGCTGGGGTGAAACTAACTAAAACTCAAGCGATTAATTTGGATTGTTTGATCAAGTTACCCGATACTAAGCACGATCGCTCTTTCTTGATCCACGGTGACATACACACCAACGGGCCTGTGTTAGACGATGATTTGTTGGCGGATGCGGAAATTCAAAGTGCGATCGCCAATCAAACCAGTGTTAGCAAGAGTGTAAAATTGGTGAATACCGATCGCACTGTCGGTGCCAGAATCAGTGGTGCGATCGCCAAGCAATACGGTAACACCGGTTTTAGTGGACAAATCACCCTCAACTGTACTGGTACTGCGGGTCAAAGTTTCGGCGCATTCAACTTACCCGGCATGACTTTGGTACTTCACGGCCAAGCTAACGACTACGTTGGTAAGGGAATGCACGGTGGCGAAATTGCGATCGCACCGCCTGCTGATGCGACTTATGATGCTTCCCAAAATGCGATCGTTGGTAACACCTGTTTGTACGGCGCGACGGGGGGAACTCTGTTGGCTGCGGGTAAAGCTGGCGAACGGTTTGCGGTGCGTAACTCGATGGCGAAAGCAGTCATTGAGGGTGCCGGCGATCACTGTTGCGAGTACATGACTGGCGGCGTTATCGTCGTATTAGGAAAAGTCGGCCGCAACGTCGGCGCTGGAATGACTGGCGGCTTGGGTTATTTCCTCGATGAAGATGGCAATTTCCCAGCTCACGTCAACGGGGAGATTGTGAAGATGCAGCGCGTTTGTACGGCCGCTGGGGAAGCGCAATTGAAGGAGTTGATTGAGGCTCAGCGCGATCGGACTAACAGCAAAAAAGCCGAGAAAATCTTAGCAAATTGGGCTGAATATTTGCCGAAATTCTGGCAAGTTGTGCCGCCAAGTGAAGCGAATTCGCCGGAAGCTTCGGAACAAAAGATTGCTGTGGAAGTTTAATTTTGTAGTTAGTTAAATAGATGAGGGGCGACGCGAGTTCTGCCCCTTTTTTAATTAATCTACTTAGGGCTTTCTAAATCAGTTATATCAAATCCTCTCTTCATCGGAATTAATATTAGGCGAAATCAGGAGACGGCAGTGCCGTTTCCCTACAATTAATAACGGTAGGGAAACGGCACTGCCGTCTCCTCGCTTGTCACCTGACGGCGCAGCCGGAATTGATACAAGCATCCGTTGTGCGCAGCCTCGTGCCGCATTTTGCTGAAAAGTTTAGATGTTTTTCAGCAAAATTTCTGGTAAAATTTGATACTAAGAACAAGTATTTAAAGGTATGAATATGTCTGAGAAAAATGAAATTGCGGTGTCTAAGGCTTTGACGCCCGAAGAACAAGCGATGTGGGATGCGAAGGCAAAAGTTCGGGTGCTGCTGAATTTGTGGGATTTGGGCGGTGGGAAGATGCAGGTTAAAAAGGGGGAGTTGACTAAGCGGATTGTTCGCACTAATGAGACGAGTGTCAAATATCGGGATGTGCTCGGGGAGTTACAGGAAGCTGGGGCGATCGTCTATTCGCTGTCAAATCGGGTGACGCTGGTGGAGTTGAGTGCGAAGGGGAAAGAAGTTTTGGCGGATGGCTTGAAAAGTCGGGATTCTCTGTTTGAGTTTGATGGTTCTCAAATTGGTACTCGGCTGGGAAATGCTTTGTTGAAGTGGATTCGGCATCAGGATGGTGCGGCGAGTGTTGGTGTTGAGGCGGGGAAAGGGGATGCAGGGGCGATCGCATCCTATGAAGATTTTAAGGCTGTGGCGTTGGATGTATACGACAGCTTGAACCGGGATTATAACTTAGACGATTTAGTGCCGATTTATCGGATGCGTCGGGCGATCGGGGAAAGGGTAGGGCGATCGGAGTTCAATGAATGGCTGTTGGAAATGCAGGCTACTGATATTTTTCAGTTGATCGGCGGTGAGATGAAAGATATCACGCCTGATAAAGCTGAAGATTCGATCAAAACTGAACTTGGTGCAATTCGTTATTATGCCAAACGGCTAAATTCCTAAAATTTGCCTAAATCCTTTTGTAAATTCGTTAACCTCACACAAAAAGCCATGACTAATTCTTCTGTTTCTTCCACTGAAGAGCTTAACGCTGCTCTCTTAAGTCAGAATCCTTTTGCTAAACCTCCTTATCTGAATGCTAGTGATGTTTGGGACAAGGAATTATTTGATTTTGAAACAATAAATTCCCATGCTTCTGATACAGTTTTTCAGGCACTTGAGCAAATTTGTGCAGGTCAATATTCAACAACTTCAATTGCTATAACGGCTCAGGATGGAACTGGCAAAACTCACATTATTAGCCGTATCCGCCATCGCCTACAGAAGGATGGAGGAGGGTTATTTGTCTACGCTAACCAATATGGTGACATACATAAAATCAAGCAAGGCTTTCAGCGAATATTAGCCGAGAGCCTTAGTAATATTGGCAGAGAAGGGGTGACACAGTGGCAAGAACTAGCAACGGCAATGGCTAACCATGCTTTAAAGGTTACCCAAGCAAATGCTAAAGTTTTTTCTACTCAAGAATTTTTGGAAAAATTCAAGGCAAACACACTCCAAAAAGTGAAAACATGGGTAAAAAATCTAACAAAACAATTCCGGCAAGCCAAAAATATTAACGATCCAGATATTGTCAAGGCAATTTTCTGGACGCTTTCAGACGAACAATCACCTTATGCAATCAAATGGTTACAGGGTCAAGAGCTTGCTCAATACAAAGCTAATGAGTTGGAATTACCGAGTCAATGCCAATCTTTTGAGGCGGTTCTACAAATTTTAGATTTGATTAGTGAGTACAATGAACTTGTAATTTGCTTTGACGAATTAGATCAAGAAATCTACGACGATATTAGTGGCTTACACATCAGCCAGATTGTTGCTGGACTAATCAAAGATTTATTTCAAAATCTCAGCAGAGGTTTGATAC
>PVWI01000105.1 GCA_003003725.1 filamentous cyanobacterium Phorm 6
GTTAAGTAGTAAGCTTTGGCACTGAGAAGAGAAAATGGCTTTGATTTTGACATTTTTGGGTAAGGGCGGCACTGGCCGCAGTACGATCGCGATCGCAACAGCTAAAAAATATGCGGCTCAAGGCAAGCGAGTTCTGCTACTCGGCCAAGATCCGGGGCCTGCATTGGGTATTCTGCTAGGAGTTCCCCTGACTCTCAGCCCGCAGGAAATCTCCCCGAACCTGAAAGCGGTACAGGTGAACAGCGCGCCGCTGCTAGAACGCAGGTGGGACGAAGTTAAACAACTAGAAGCGCAATATGTGCGTACTCCGTTTTTCAAGCAGATTTACGGTCAAGAATTGGGAGTTTTACCGGGAATGGACAGCGCCCTAGCGTTGAACGAACTTCGGGAATACGAGGACAGCAAACAATACGATGTAATTGTATATGACGGCAGCGGCGGCATGGATACGCTGCGGATGCTGGGAATGCCAGAAATTTTGAGCTGGTACATCCGTCGCTTCCGCCAAGCTTTGGTAGATTCGGATTTGGGCAAAGCTTTGTCGCCTTTTATTCAACCGGTTGTCAGCACTGTGTTGACTGTGGATTTGTCGGGAGACAATGCTTTTCAATCTACCAAGCAAGTCGATAATCTGTTGGATAAGGGTAAAGAAGCGCTGGCAGATCCGAACCGCACGGCCGCTTATTTGGTGACGACTGGTGATGCAAGTGCGATCGCCACGGCCCGCTATCTTTGGGGAAGTTCTCAACAAATTGGTTTGACTGTGGGCGGTGTAATTGTCAATCAATCAGCGGTTACAGAAACAGTTGCTGCAGATTTCGATCCTTTGACAGCGGTTTCGGTTCCGGCCCACAGTGACAATAATTGGCAGCCCTTAATTGATGCTTTGCCAGATTTTTCGGAGGCGGGCAAAGCTCCTAAACCGATTAACATAAACACTGCACAGCGTCAAGTTAGTTTGTTTTTGCCGGGGTTTGATAAGAAAGAAATTAAATTGATTCAATCCGGGCCGGAAGTGACGATCGAAGCGGGCGATCAGCGGCGCAATATTTTGTTACCTCCGCAGCTAACCGGAAAATCTGTTACAGGTGCTAAATTCCAGAATGGTTACTTAATCATTTCTTTTTAGATTAAGGAAGAAGTAGTAGGGTGCGTCGCCATCAACAATCTACAAATAAGCTCGAAAATCGACGAGCGACGCACCCTACAATCGGCGGGTTAACCAACCATAATCGCCTGAAAGAAACAATCTCAAAAACCCGCCCCCACCCAACGAACAATCGAAATGTACATTCAGATTTACCGTGGGCGGGGGCGGGGTTATATGGATTGTTGGTCATCGTTATATATGGTTGGGGAACCCGCCCCTACCGCAATCTACATTCAACCCCAAAATCTGCTACAATCTCCAACAACACATCAACTGTCAACTATCAACTGTCAACTGTCAACTATCACCCACCCAGCCAATGTTCCGACAAATTTGGCAACGCATCCTCAACCTGTGGCGGCAAATTCAGCGGCGATTCCGCAAACCAGTACCGCCACCGTCCAAGCCAACTCCGATTCGCTCTTTTGGGGAATACGAACAGAAATTCATGGCACTGTTAGAGGGTGTTGAAGAAGGCTGGAGTCGGGGGACAATTCAAGGCTTTTTAATCGGTAGCAAAATCAATGATGCTGAGTGGGTGAACTGGCTGCAAGAATTTGGAGAAAGGTTGCTGGTATCGCCGGAAACGCATTTAGAATTGGGTGGGCGGATGGTGCGGCTGGGTGAAATGAATTGCGGGAGAATTAGTGAGGTTGCTGGGAATATCGGTAGGGAATTGTTGCCACAGGAGAGGTTGAATCGGAATTCTGCGAAGGAGGGTTTGCAGATAAGCGAAGACATTCAGGAGTTACCCGAAAAAACTGAAGAAACTGGGTTGTTTCCTGTTTCTGGGAATGTTGCAGAATCTAGAGAAAGAGAAATCAGTCAAGAAGCAGAGGAATTATTTGGGCAAGGAGTAGATAATTATGAATTTGGATATTTAGAAAGCGCTCTTGCTTGCTATGACAAAGTTATAGAAATGCAGCCAGACTTCTATCAAGCTTGGATTAATCGCAGCAAGGTGTTAGATCGATTAGGTCGTTATCAAGAAGCAACAACCAATTATTACACAGGAATAGCACTTCAATCTGGTAATAATAAGGTTTTCACTCAAACAGAAGAATTATATAATCAAGGAGTTGATCGCTATAAAGCAGGAGATTTAGAAGGGGCGATCGTAGCCTACGAGAAAGCCTTACAATTTGACCCCGAATTCCACTCTGCTTGGCACAACCTGGGCAATACCCTAAATGAATTGGGCCACTACATTGAGGCGATCGCAGCCTATGAGAAAGCTTTAAAAATTGAACCCAAACACCACTATGCTTGTTGCGGGCTGGGCAAGACCCTACATGAATTGGGCCACTACATTGAGGCGATCGCAGCCTACGACAAAGCCTTAGAAATTGACCCCAAATCCCACATTGTCTGGAACGGGCTGGGCGCCACCCTAAATGATTTAGGCCGCTACAGTGAGGCGATCACAGCCTACGAGAAAGCCTTAGAATTTACAGGCGATCAATTATGGCAAGCTTGGGCAAATCGAGGTTTAGCATTTTTTAACTCCGGGGGCTATATTGCAGCCATTCAAAACTAGGATGAAGGCTTACAGAAATATCTCCCCAGCAACCGCGACTATCGCCTCGCTTGTGGTAATTTGCACCATCGAAAAGGCCAGGCACACTACAAATACGGCAAACAAACATTCACTTATTGGGAATCTTTCCACAAAGCCAAAGCCAGCTACGAACAAGCTCGCGAATTCTTGAAATCGCCCCTCATCCCAGAAACTTATTTAGAAGTAATGCAAGGCTTAATTACCGTCTGCCGCAGCTTGGGAGATCCCAAAACCAAGGAGTACCTTGCCGAAGCTACTATCCTACTAGAACAATTACTTTTAGACAATGAAACTCACCCCGAAATTAAACAGCGACTCCAGCGCAAATTTGCCGAACTTTACCAGTTAGAAGTTGATATGTTTGTCGAGGCTGGCGAAAAGGTAAATGCACTGGAAAAAGCCGAAGCCAGGAAAAACTTTTGCCTGCAATGGATGCGCGCAACTTCGCCAAACCGCACCGCCAGCCCGACTTATCCCGAAATCCGAGACTTACTGGCAAACAACACCGAAACCGCGATTATTTACTGGCATCTCAGCCCAGTTTCCCTAACTGCTTTTATAATTACCCTAGAAAAGTTTGAAGTTATTTCCACACCTCTGTGCGACTTATTCCCAAAGGACAACAGTCAGAGTTTAGAAAAATGGCTGAAAGAGTGGAAAACCAGCTATCAAAAATACGGCAAAACTACCAGCAAACAGCAAAGTAAAGAATCCCTTCCCTGGCGCGAGTCAATGACAGCGCAATTGCAACAACTCGCTGACATCCTCAAAATTCCCGAAATTTGCACGCACCTCACCAATGTCAAAGACTTAATCTTAATTCCCCACCGCGACTTGCACCTGTTGCCGCTGCACATTTTATTCTCCGATCATCTTTTCACTATCACTTATCTGCCCAGTATCCAAGTTGGGATAGACAGACTAGACAGAAAACCCTCACCTTCAATGTCTCTGCTGTTAGTAGAAAGCCCCGATCGATTACTTTTTGCTGAAATAGAAGCGCCCGCGATCGCGAATTTTTACCTTAACTGCTGCAATACCATCCCCAGTTCAAAAGCTACCACCGATAATCTTAAAGAAGCTCTGCAACAACCTGCTGACATATTCCATTTTACAGGTCATGCCTACCACAACACCAAACAGCCTTCCCAGTCAGCGCTAATCCTGAAAAATAAACAGCATCTAACTTCAGAAGAAATCGCCAAATTCGATTTAAAAAGCTATTATCTGGTCTGCCTTTCCGCTTGCGAAACTGGCATAACAGGAAAAGAAGAACTGATAGATGAATTTGTCGGTTTAGCCAGCAGCTTTTTAGCGGCGGGTGCTGTTTATGCCCTCAGCACTCTATGGATAGTTGATGAGATATCTACCGCCTTAATGATGATTCGATTCTATCAAATTCTCAACGAGCAGCGTTGCCAAAATAAGTTGCATCCGGCACTAGCCCTCAAAGAAGCGCAAAAATGGCTCCGAACTATTACTTACAACGAACTATCCGACTGGTATCTCAAATTGTCTGAAATAATGACAGCCAATTCCGGTTGCAGTGAGGATTTGAGAGATCTAGCTGACATAATCCGCAGAGATAGTGCTAAAATGGAGTCTGACAAACCTCCTTATGCCGCTCTCTACCACTGGGCAGGTTTCACGATTACTGGTAAAGTTAATCCCTAACTTCCAAACCATCGACCATTATGCAAGCAAGAGATATTATTAAGTTGCAAGCGATCGGGGCTACTTTAGCTCAACTAGATTCATCTGTTCAACTTGGCGAGTTGGAAGATAGTATCATAAGTTCTGCGATATTGGCTTTTGAAAAATTAGCAGGACAAAACACTACTATCAACGAAATTTACACAAGAGAACGCCTCAACTTAAAAGAACAGTACCAAGCAAAATCAAAAGACAAACGCTACCAGCCGACAAGTGACAGCATTTACAGCACGGATGCTGCAAATTTAAGCCCTTCCTTTCCTCAGTCACAAGGAGAAGCGGAGAATCCCTCTGAAATAGCTACAGCGTTTGACAATTTAATTGCATCTTTTAATCAAATCAAAAGCCTGTACGCGGTTGAAAACCCCGTAGAAAGTTTTAAAATTATCATCGAACAAGAAGCGATCGCACTTTTAATTCTGGAAGCTCATTCTAAGATTAGACAACTATTTCCTACGGAAAGATTGGGATTGGAAGTAAAAACCGATCCAGAAATTGCCAATTGGCGATCGCTCTGGATAACCATCTATACTAAACTCGAAGTCGAGGAAGCTTTTGAAAAGTTGAAAATCCTCGATCGCACTTGGTGGCTAGATGCGAGTCTTGTCATTCCTAACAATATACTAAACATTGACTTGGGGTGGGAATGAAATTCGATTGGTCAGAATACTTTAATTTAGCACAAGAGTTAGCCGGAACCAGTGAAGAAGCAAAATTGCGATCGGCTTTAAGTAGAGCTTATTATTCTGTGTTTTGCCTAGCACGGAATTACTTGCGCGACATTCAACAAGATCCCCGACTTTCGCGCAATAAAACTTATGATATCAATGACCATCAGTATGTAGCTGAAGAATTTATTCACAATCAATCAAAATCCCAGACAATGACAGACATAGGCAGAGATTTAACTCGCTTGAGAAAAATGAGGAATAAAGCTGATTATGAAGATACTTTTTATAACTTACAAAGAGAAGCCAGAACTGCTTTAATGCTAGCTCAGAATATTATATCAGCTTTAAATGAGTTGACTCAATAAGCTGAATCATAATTATAGTCGGTAGGGGCGGGTTCACCAACCATAATTGCCCCAAACAAACAATCTCAAAAACCCGCCCTACCCAACTCTTGCTTTGCCTCGATCGCGTTTAATGTCTCAGCAGCCGCAAACCGCTCAATGTTACCAAAACTGTAGACCCTTCATGACCGATCACACCGATCGGCATTGTGATACTTCCTAAAAAATTAGCAGCCAACAATAGTATAATGCAGCTTAGCGCAAAAACAATGTTTTGTTTGACCACATTTTGAGCGCGGCGGCCCAAACTAATTGCTTTACCTAGTTGTTCTAATTTATCTGCCATTAATACGATATCAGCAGTTTCTAAAGCGACATCGCTACCGGAAATTCCCATCGCAATTCCTACGGAAGCTTGGGCTAGGGCTGGTGCGTCGTTGATGCCGTCTCCTACCATTGCGACGGTTTGATACTGGGTTTGCAGCTTTTTAATTAGGTGCACTTTGTCTTCCGGCAAAAGTTCGGCATACACTTCGTTAATGCCTAGTTGTTGGGCGATGTATTGAGCGGTTTGTTCGTTGTCGCCTGTCAGCATTATGATGTGTTCTACGCCTAAATTTTGCAAGCGTTTTACTGTGGCTGCTGCTTCGGGGCGGACTGTATCTGCTACTGCAATGATGCCCAAAAGTTCATCGCCCTTTGCTACCCAAACAACTGTTTTTCCCTCTGCTTGCAATTGTTGGCTGATGTGAGTCAACTCCGAAGTTGCTCGCACAAAATCGGCTTTACCAATGGTAATCGTTTGATTGTTAACTTTGCCGACAATGCCGCGGCCGATTTTTGCTTGTACATCGATCGCACTTGATAACAATAACTGTTGCTGCTGGGCGGCTTGGACAATTGCTTGGGCGATCGCGTGTTCGGAATGAGTTTCGAGGGATGCAGCCAATTGCAGAACTTCTGTTTCAGTAGATCCGGCTGCTGGTACAATTTTGACAACTTCAGGTTTTCCCGTGGTGAGAGTTCCGGTTTTGTCAAAGGCGATCGCCCGGACTTTACCAATTATCTCCAATTGCGCGCCGCTTTTAAACAAAATTCCCTGTTTCGCGCCGTTAGCCATACCCGAAAGCAGCGCCGGCATAATCGAAGCCATCAGCGCGCAGGGGGATGCGACTACTAGGAATATCAGCGCCCGATAGATGGTATCTTCCCAATTCCAGCCCAAAATAAAGGGCGGCAAAGTTGCTAGCAGCAAGCCTAAACCGACAATCAATTTAGCATAACCGCGCTCGAACTTTTCCACAAATTGCTGAGAAGGAGGCGCTTCTGTTTGTGCTTGTTGTACCAGCCGAATCACTCGCTGAATCAAACTGCTTTCGGGAGTTTTGTGAACTTCCAATTTTAGCGCGCCGGCACCGTTAATCGTGCCAGCATAGACTTCATCGCCCGCAACTTTTTCCACGGGCATCGATTCGCCGGTAATCGAGGCTTGATTGAGATTGCTGTAGCCTTCGATAATTATGGCATCTGTGGGAATAATTTCTCCGGGCTTGACTAAAAGCCGATCGCCAATTGCCAATTTGTCGATCGCAACCAACCGTTCCCCATCGTACATTATCACCCGCGCAGTATCCGCCGTCAAACTCATCAAACTGCGAATACTCCGTTCAGTCCGCTGCATAGCATAACCTTCCAGCGCGCCGCTAATAGCAAAAATTAAAATTAGCACTGCACCGTCAACAATTAAATGATATTCTTGCCGCCACAACCCCAAACCAGCCGCGCCCAAAGCAGCAACAATCATCAACAAATCTACATCTAATTCATGTTCTTCAAACAGCGTAGTCAAGCCTTCGCGGGTGCTGGAATAGCCGCCGATCACGTAAGCAGCGAGCAATATTAACACCGCTAAGCCCAGCCAACCGACTTGTAGGGCGATCGAACCCAAAATTACTAGAATTCCGCACAGGGCGGCGGTTACAGCATCGGGGTGTTCTTCGGCTAACTGGGAGATGCGAGAAATTGAGAGGGAATTGGGAGTCATGGGAAAATTTGACTTGGTAGAATGACTCCTGCATCGTAAACCTTGACATTAGTGTTAATGTCAAGAGTGAAACCAAAATAAATCAAGCATCAACTCGCCCCTCGTTGAGTCCCAGAGTCCGACAGGGAATGAATTCCCTGTCTCATAGCGCAAGTCCTCTGAAAGAGGACTGAAGATAGCTGAGAATTGAATTTAATGTTTTAGTCAGTTTTAACCGACTTCTGCTATGAGACGGGGAATTGATTCCCCGGCGGACTGCGGGTAAAATGCGCCAGTCAGATAGCCGGAGCAAGGGTTAAATGCAAAACTGAAATCCGCCAGGGGTTAAAAACCCATGTCTCACAGCAAAAGTCGTCTCAAAGACGACTGAAGTTCGCTAAAAATTGCAACGGTTCGTAGTGCGGACTTCAGTCCGTAGCATTTTGCGGACTGAAGTCCGCACTACGAACGAATGTGAAAATCCCAAAATCCTGTGAAAAAATTCAATGCAAAAATACCTAACAATCAAACAACTTACACAAGCGGTAAAAGGCACAATTACGCCTCGGATGGTGCGGCATTATCACGCTTTGGGGCTACTTTCTCCTGCCGTGCGATCGACTTCTAACTACAGACTTTACACCCGCAGCGACGTACAAAGACTGCAAAAAATTGTCGCACTCAAACAGCAAGGCTTTCAGCTTTCCCACATCCGCAAACTCTTGGAAACTGACGCGGATGCTTCCCCTGACGCGCTGATGGGGGCGCTACAACAGCAATATTTGTCTGTCACGCAACAGATTGTTCGCCTCCGACAAACGGCTTTAGCACTGGAAGGATTGCTGGGACGGGATCTTTCGTGTCAAGCGGTGCAAGCGGGCGCACTCGCGCAAATGAGGCTGTTACAGGCGGAAAATGAGGGGGGATTGGAAGAGTTGGAACAAGTTTGGGATAGTTGGGATGCGGTGGCGCACTCTCACCCGGAGGCGTTTGGGGAGTCGTTGCAGCATTTGTTGCCGGATTTGTCCGATCGCTCCGAAATTGAGGTAGACTTGCTCTCAAAACTAATCTTAGCCTGTGGCGATTGTTCGCTGTTGCCGTTTGTGAAGTTGAGCAAAACTGCGATTCAATCGGCGCGGGAAGCTTTGAAAAATCGCTGTCAAATTGTGGCTGATGTGCCGCCTGTTTTTGCCGCTTTGGACTGCACTAGATTAGCACATTTGGGGACAAGTATTGAAACTTTGATTGATGACCCGCACATCAATGCTGCACCGGAAGCTGAACAGGAATTCTGGCAGGAAAGGGCTTGGTTTGAACGGTTGTTAAAACTCGAACCAGGATGTATATTAGTCATCGGATATGCGCCGTCTGTGTTGATGGCTGTTTGCGAGGCGATCGCAAATGGGCAACTGCAACCGGCTTTGGTGATTGGAATGCCGATCGGTTTTAGTCATTCTCCGGTGGCGAAACGGCGGTTAGTGCGATCGGGCGTTCCTTATATTACGACTGTCGGGACTTTTGGTGGTGGATTGTTGGCGGCGGTTGCTTTGAATGCTTTGGTTGAGTCTTTGATTGAAAAGCCGAATTGTCACTGTCATCTCAAGTGAAGATAGGATTTACATTTATTATGGCTTAATTTGGAATTTTTCTCCTTCATACCCGATTTCGTTTGAATTCTTGATTGTAGTTCGATCGTTCGGACTAAAGTCCTCAGATTTTGGAATGCCTAAAGTCCTCACTACAAACCGAAGGACTAAAGTCCTCAGATTTTGGAAGGACTAAAGTCCTCACTACAAACCGAAGGACTAAAGTCCTCACTACAAACCGAAGGACTAAAGTCCTCACTACAAACCGACTATTTTTTTAATATTTGACAAGAACTTGATTGGTTTTAGCTTGTTTTTCACTGACATTATTTGCAGTCAATTCATCTGCATAGGGTGACTGATGCAAGTAAGCTTTACCCGCAGAACCAAAAAGTTGTAGTTTACCAGCAATTACTAATCGCATAGCATCGATCGCCTTTTCCATAACTTCCAACAAATCTGGATCTGACAAAGAACTGCTTGTTTTTAACACATCCATATAAGCATCACGAACTTCCGTATTTACATTAAATTTAGATACACCTAATTTAATAGATTGATTAATCATTGATTCCGGCAAACCGCTAGCACCATGCAACACTAACGGCACCGAAACTGAAGCCTTGATTTTAGCCAAACGCGGGAAATCTAATTTTGGTTCGCTCAAATATTTGCCGTGCACGTTGCCGATTGTTACTGCCAAAAAGTCAACCTTAGTTTCTTTGATAAACTCTACTGCTTCTACTGGATCTGTCATTTTTGCAGCTTTTTCTTCGATTGTCAAACCGTCTTCCGTGCCGCTAATTCTGCCGATTTCTGCTTCTACTACCGCACCATTAGCGTGCGATAATTCAGTCATTTTGCGCGTAAATATCAAATTTTCTTCGTAGGACAAAGGAGAACCATCTGCCATAATTGATTTGATGCCTGCGGCTAGGGCGAGGTGAATATCTTTTTCTGAGATGCTGTGATCTAAGTGTACTGCGATCGGTACTACAGACTTGCGCGCTGCTTCCATGCACATGGCGACTAAAGGCGATTTTCCATATTTGAGGGCGCTGGGATGAAGTTGCAGCATCGCAGGACTTTGTAGCGCTTCGGCTGCATCGATGACGGCTTTCACTCCTTCGAGGTTGTAGACGTTAAAAGCGCCGATCGCATAAGCATTTCTCCGGGCCGTGTTCAGCAATTCCCTAGTTGAGGCGAGCATAAGTACCTGGCTTAAAAACTTTTCAGAAGGAAGAAGGAAGAAGGAAGAAAGAAGAAGGAAGAAGGAAGAAGGAAGAAAGAAGCCGTAGGGTGCGTCGCCATCGACAATCCCTAAACAAACATCAACAATCTCACAGCGACGCACCTTATACAATAGTTATTGTACGGTGCGTCAGGGATGAATATTTTGACAAAGAACCAATAATTCTCCCCCTGACGCACCGTACAGTTAGCTACTACGAATTCATTTACTATTTTTGTGCGTTACCAGCGTGCAAGCCACACTCTTTCATCGTCGATTCTTCCCACCACCAACGGCCTTCGCGTTCGTGTTGGTTGGGCAATACTGGTTTCGTACAAGGTTCGCAACCAATGCTGACAAAACCGCGTTCATGCAGCTTGTTGTAAGGCACATCCAAAGCGCGAATGTAATCCCAAACCTCTGCCGAAGACCAGTTTGCCAAGGGGTTAAATTTAATTAACTCATGATCCGGAGTTGAGAATCCACCGTCAACTTCAATCACCGGAATACCGTTGCGGGTACTGGGACTCTGGTCTTTGCGCTGACCGGTAATCCAAGCATCGAGAGTATTCAGTTTGCGGCGAAGCGGCTTGACTTTTCGCACACCACAGCATTCTTTGTGACCGTCTTGATAAAAACTAAACAATCCCTTTTCTTCTACTAGGGCTTGTACTTCTGCTGCTTCAGGAAACATTACTTCTAGTTTAATGCCGTAATGTTTTCTGACTTGTTCCAAAAACTGATAGGTTTCTGAGTGCAATCGTCCGGTGTCTAGGGTAAAAACGCGGAAGTTTTTCGTAATTTTTGATGCCATATCAATCAGAACTACATCTTCGGCACCGCTGAAAGAAATTGAGATATTGTCAAAATTGTCTAGGGCAAATTTGAGAATTTCTCGCGGTGTTTTTTGACTGTATTCTGCTTCTAGGGTGGCAATGTTGAGATTTCTCTGGATGGCAACCATGTTTTCGCGCGATCGGTGTTCTTTTCTCTAATTTTTGATTATAGCCGATCGCACGATCTCTCTCGCCGCTAAATTTGACTGCATCTTGCGGCAGACTTGGCGGCTGGGCATAGGATCGAACTCAAGAATGGCGATCGCCCGCTTCGCCCAATTTGGGTTCACCCAAAACTCCTCTACCGGGGAAAATTGCACCGCCGAGTAAATCGCCAATCACTAATCAATCTTATAAATTTTCCATTTGTTTCTGCCATTTTTTTAATAAAACTTCGCGCTCTTTTTGTTCTTGAGGTTCCGGCATTCTCAAGCCATTTGTAGCATCATATTTGCCGTAATACTGCGACATTCCCTGAAAAGATTTAGTCCCCTCATTGGGCAGAATCTTTTTCTGTTTTAGCCACTTTTCGCAAGAACTCTGCCACATAAAAACACGATCGTGAACTTCGCCACCTAATTTTCTGATGCGCTTAAGAGACAGTTCTTTCTTCACAAAAAGCAGCCGATCGCTCTCTTTACTTCTCGGAATTAAGCGAATTTCGGCGCCTCTTCCCCGCAAAAATTCGATCGCATAATAGCTGTCCAACTGAAAAATGCAAACTTCAGTTAATTCGCTACCGTCCTCTGGTAACATATCGACATCAAACTGCAACTGGTAGCCGATCGCACTCACAGACGACTGCGGCAAAAGCAACCGCACTCGTTGAATGCGATCGCTATAATTTGCCCAAAAATCTCGGCGCTCCTCCAACTGCTTAATTTCCGCTTCAGACAGCCGTAGCATCCGCGCCACCAAATCGACCGTTTTCTGGAAATAACTGTAATTAAGCTCTCCAATCCATCGCCTCAGCGACTCTTTTCCTGTAGCCGAAAGTAACTGTAACTTCGGATAATATTCAGATCGCAGCCACTCAACTAATTTCGATCGTTGATTTTTGATAATATCAGTCGAAATACTAACTAACAACTTTTCAACTGCTGCAAGCTGATGCGGCGCAGGCATTTCCTTCAAGCACCGGAGCAGCCATTGTACGCCCGACAAATCGGAAATCTGATTTTTGGCAAAAATTCCGGCAAGGTGTAATCCGGCGCGATCGACTACTGGAATTGTTGCAGGTAACTGAGCTTTTTTTAACAGTTCGACAGGAGTTTTTAGATATTGCCAGCTTAGTTTTGCTAGCTCATACTCTGGTAAATTGCGGGTGAATATTTTAATAATTTGTACTGGCAAAGCATCGATTCCTGTCGCTGTCTTCGCAAACTCGGCAAAGCACTCTACCAAGGATCGATCGAGTACGGGACTATTGCTAGAAGCTGCATTTTCTAACTGGTGGCTGTGATGGAGAGCTAAACGCCATAACAACTGCTGTTTCAGCCGCGAATTGTGCTGAGCGATCAGCCAAATAGCTTCCGATATTTCTCTGGTGCGATCGGGATTTTTGATGTCCCATTCAGCTTTTGCCCACAGGCAATAAGTCCATTCCAGAGGAGTAATATTGTCAGAGCGATCGCTCTCAACATCTGCAATAATTTCTGCCATCCCTCGTAGCAAGCGCCCTTTTATTTCGGGAACATTTGGCTTGCTTGTCGGTAAAAAATTGCTGGCAATTTTTATGTTTTTTGGTTGCCACTGGCTGGAGTTTTGTGGTAGTTGAATCTCCCGAAACTGTACGCTCATTTGTATAAATTATCCCAATTATAAATTACTACATACGATCGCCATCAAGGCGTTTGATCGTTCGGACTTCAGTCCGATCCAAATCCTCGGACTGGCATTCCGAACGATCGAACCAATTTGATTGTGGTCGCTCGATCGCGGATGATCTAAATCTTGTTACTGTAGTATTTTACACAATTTTGGATATTAAGGGAAAGTGCGATCGGAAAAAATTCCTCGATTGCGTGTGATTCAGTCTTTCGAGAGAAGTCAATTTAGCTTTTCCGTACAAAAAAGTGCGTGCGAAGCTATTCCCTAGGAAATCGCCCTAAATGAAAATCTCCCTCTCAAGGAGCATAGACTAAATGTGTAAAGTGTTATTAAATTTGAGGATACGCGACACTAACTCATAAGTTAAGAAAAGTTACTAGCACTACTTACCGCAACAACCTTTTCTCGCGTGTCAATTTTTACAACAACAGATAAAACAAGAAGGTTTGTAATGAGAATTGCCCAAATCGCCCCCTTATTCGAGCGAGTTCCGCCCCCAGCTTACGGAGGAATTGAACTGGTTGTCAGTCTGTTGACCGAGGAATTAGTGAGAAGGGGACATGAAGTCACCTTATTTGCCTCTGGTGATTCAATTACTTCTGCTAATTTAGAATCAGTTCATCCCAGAGCGTTGCGTCTCGATTCCACCGTTAAAGAATACGGCATTTACGATATGATGCAACTGAGCAAAGTATATGGAAAAGCCGGAGAATTTGACATCATTCACTCCCACGTAGGCTGCGCAGCTTTGTCTTACTCGCACTTAGTAAAAACGCCCACAGTTCACACCCTCCACGGCATTTTTACCCCAGATAACGAGAAGATGTTTAGCTTAGCCCGCACTCAACCTTATGTAAGTATTTCTAACTCTCAGCGGGAAGATAGACTAAATCTTAACTACCTTGCCACAGTCTATAACGGCATCGATCCGGCAACCTACGAATTTCACCCGCAGCCAGAAAATCCTCCTTATTTAGCTTTTCTCGGTCGGATTTCATCGGAAAAAGGAGCGCATTTAGCCATACAAATTGCTAAGGCTTCCGGCTGGCATTTAAAGATGGCAGGCAAAGTTGATGTTGTCGATCGCGAATATTTCGAGCAAGAAATCAAGCCGCACATTGACGGTGTACAAATAGAATATTTAGGCGAAGCCAACCACGCTCAAAAAAGTGTGCTGATGGGCGGTGCAGTAGCCACATTATTTCCGATTACTTGGCGCGAGCCTTTTGGGTTGGTGATGATTGAGTCTATGGTAACGGGAACGCCCATAATTGCCATGAAATTAGGCTCGACTTCCGAAGTAATTGTTCACGGCAAAACGGGTTTTCTGTGCGAAAGCGTGGCAGAATGTATCGCCGCCATCGAGCCGGCCCGGAAGCTCGATCGCATGGATTGTCGGCAACACGCAGTCGATCGCTTCAGCGTTAAAACAATGGTCGATGGCTATGAAGCAGTTTACCAACAAATTTTAAAAGATCGCTTTTCCCAAAACGGTCACGCGCATCATTTGACAGAATTAGAACTCCACAGCAGATAGCTGCTTAAACAGTTGACAGTTGACAGTTGACAGTTGACAGCGAAGTGATAAAAACGGAGATTTAAACTTCGTTCCTATCACAATCTGCCTAAAGGCACGGGCTTCAAACCCCTGCTATTCGGTGATGACAAATTAAATGTACAGTTTTTTGGCTTATCCAAAATTTATGCACAATACTCAAATGAACGGGTCTTTTTTACGGAAGCACCCGGTTTCTATGTGACGGATATTCTCGTTTTAACTGTGGGATGGCAGAAGGAAGAATATCAATCCCACGCGATCTATTGTAGGGACACGGCACGTGCAGTCTCCGAATTTGCTATAATTATGATTCAACCAAAATTGCGATCGCTTGTGTTTCCTATTTTAAGAAAAGTTAAGCTTATTTTATCTACCTAAATACGACTTGGCAGTAGGCTAAAAGAATGGTACTATAAGAATAGTGAAGTATTACATCAGAGGGCTTCTTACAAAAATTTAATGCCAAAAAGTCAAGACTCAAAGAATCAAGACAATTAAACTTTTGAAAAGATGGGAAACCAATTTTAGTAATAATGACCGATACTGTTGAACTAGAAGGAAAAATCTTTGTAGCTGCTGCGGAGTCGCCTGTAACCGAGTGGCCTTGCGCGATCGCCGATCGACCTCAACCAACACTCACCCTCAAAGACGACGATTTATTCCTGATTACCGACACCCTCGGCAACATCTCGGGCTGCTTAGAAGACGACAGCGTGGCCAGCCTCGGATTGTTTTGCCACGACACGCGCTTCCTCAGCCGCCTAGAATTGCAAATAGAAGGCCGATCGCCAATTTTGCTCAGCAGCAATACCGAAAAAGGCTACCTGCAAACAGTTTTGTGCTGCAACCCCCGCATTGAAGATCGCATCCGCGCCGAAACCATAGGCATCAGGCGAGAAATGGTACTCAACGGCGGTTTGTTTGAAGAAATAGAAATCACCAACTTCACCACAAAACCAGTAAGCTTTGAAATCAGTCTCAGCTTCAACTCAGATTTCTTAGACTTATTTGAAGTCCGGGGTTACGGACGCTCCAAGCGCGGCACAATCCTGCGCCCGGTACCCGAAAAAACCAACGGATTATCCCAGGGTTCTACAGCCGACAAACCAGCCCTTCTCGCTAACGATAACGCCAATAGCGACAGCGAAAATCAGGCTGCCGAAAACCCAAATTCGCCAATTTCGGCATCAGAAACAAACCCGATCGATCGATCGGCGATCGCCCCATATCCTGCCTGTCAGCTTCAAGAAGATTTAACCCTTGCCTACCAAGGTTTAGACGGCTTAGTGATGGCATCTCACATTCAGTTTTACCACCAGCCGCCAGCACAGTTTCAGGGAAACACAGCAGTGTGGCACATCTCCCTAGAATCCCACGAAGCCATCAAATTGGGATATCGGCTCAAAATGCTGATCGACGGCAAATCCATCTCCCAAGTCAGCACTCCCGCAACTTTAACTCAAGCCAAAGCAGCAGAACTTTTAGAAGAGCGAGAATGGCTGAGCGAAATTACCAGAATCAACTCGGGGGAAAACACCTTTAACCGACTTCTCAAATGTGCCGAACAAGACATTTATTCCCTGCGGCAAACCTTTGGTAAAGGCAAAGCAATTTCAGCCGGAGTTCCCTGGTTTTCAACATTATTCGGCCGCGACTCCATCATCGCGGCCTCTCAGATATTAATTCTCGATCCAAGTTTAGCGCGAGAAACCCTGACAACTTTAGCTCACTACCAAGGCAAAACCGACGACGATTGGCGCGACGAAGAACCGGGCAAAATACTGCATGAAATTCGCATGGGAGAAATGGCTCGCTGTAACGAAATCCCCCACACTCCCTATTACGGAACAGTCGATGCAACGCCACTGTGGTTGATGCTTTATGCTGAATATTATGCCTGGACTTACGATAGCCAAACTCTAGATCGTTTGTGGCCAAATGCCTTAGCAGCGATGGAATGGATCGATCGCAAATGTGTCGAAACAGGCTACCTCAGCTACTACCAAAAATCCCAGCGCGGCTTAGCAAATCAAGGCTGGAAAGACTCAGGAGATTGCATCGTCAACCGCGATGGCGTAATGGCAGAAGGAGCGATCGCCCTTTGCGAAGTCCAAGCCTACGTTTACGCAGCCAAAATTCGGATGGCAGAGATTGCGCGCATCAAGAAACGTATCGATTTAGTCGATCGCTGGGAGGAAGAAGCAAGAGACCTAAAAACCAGATTCAACCGCGATTTTTGGATCGAAGATTTAGGTTATTGCGCCCTAGCATTAGACGGCGAAGGCAAACCCTCAGACAGCATTTCCTCCAATCCCGGACACTGTTTGCACCTCGGCATCTTGTCGCCCGAAAAAGCTCAAAGCGTAGCAGAAAGATTGCAAGCCCCAGATATGTTTAGCGGTTGGGGAATTCGCACCCTATCGTCAAAATCTCCCGCCTACAATCCCATCGGCTACCACACAGGCTCAGTCTGGCCGCACGACAACGCTTTGACAGCTTTGGGATTGCGATCGCTCGGCCGCGTCGAACAAGCCTTAGAAGTAGCTCAAGGCTTATTTGACATGACATTGCTGCAACCCTACGAGCGTCCCCCCGAACTTTTTTGCGGCTATGAGCGCAACAGCGAGAGCGATCGCCCCGTGCAGTATCCTGTAGCTTGCTCGCCCCAAGCTTGGGCAACTGGCAGTATTTTTCAACTCTTGCAAATGATGTTAAATCTAGTTCCTGATGCCCCTAACAACCAACTGCGAATTATCGATCCTGCCTTGCCAGAATCAATTAATAAACTTTCGTTAAATAACTTAAGGATAGGATCGACTCTGCTGGATCTGGAATTTGAGCGATCGGGTTCTTCAACCGCTTGTCGGGTGATGAAAAAACGCGGTAATTTACGAGTAATTATCGAAGCTTAAATTGAGCTAATTGGGAATTGGGAATTCCCAATTCCCAATTCCCAATTCCTAATTCCCTCAAAATCAGTTAAATCCCGTACCTTGCTCGTTGCCGAACTTGCTTCTTCCCTTGGGCCATGCGATCGGCTATATTGTATTTAGAAGTGCGTTTATTTGTTTACAAAGCGGCGCAGTCAAACAGCCGTAGCGTTTAAATCGTTTAAATCGAGGCGAAAGCCATCGCGCAAGAAGCTTCTAAATCAAGATTGTCCGCCGTCAATAATCGCAAGGAAGTGTGGAATCATGCCGAAAATTTTAGTAGTAGACGATGTTCCTAGCGAACTAGAAATCATCTGTCGCATTCTTCAAGATGCTGGAATGCAGGTGATCCGGGCTGGCGACGGCGAAGAAGCGATCGCCCTGATCAGAAAAATGCCGCCGGATCTCGTCGTTTTAGACGTAGTAATGCCGCGAATGAACGGATTTGAAGTGATCAGAGAATTGCGGGGCGATCGCGCAACTGCCCACTTACCAGTAGTATTTTGTACTCATAAAAACACCGACATTGATAAAGCTTGGGGAACCGATTTAGGTGCAGACGCTTACGTCAGCAAACCCTTTGAACCTCAGCAACTCGTCAACATCGTGCAGCGCCTGCTTTCTGCCTAAACACAATATATAGCCTTCAATAGCTCTCACAAAAAACATTATAGCTAGAAACCCTGTTTTATTTAAAAAACTGGGTTTCACAATTCCTTAAAAGTTTTACTTTTAATAACGATCGCAAGTTGATTCATTGTCAAACCCGCGATTTATTTAATATCGTGTCCGGTCGATTAACGGAGTTCGGATTGGTTCCTATACCGGACTAAAGTCCGCACTACGAACCGTTTTTGTTGCGATCGTAGACCGGATATGATATAACACCTTTTTTGCATTTATATCATCTCCGATCGAATCACTATACTAAGATTAGTTTGAGTTAGGAATGCAAGTCCTCAGATGATGCGGACTCGCATTCCTAACGATCGAACCTTTTTTATTTGGATAATTGACCGGACTGGATATTACACAAAGTGCGATCGGAGCGATCGCTATAGGCATAAATCTACGAATCTGGACGATCGCACTCCTCAAAGACGGTTTTTGCCCGATCGTGAGATGCTCCCCTTTCCTGGCAAAGCAAAATCCTAATTTGTAAGCTAGACTATAAACAAAAAATCTACAATGAAAGCAACTGCTCCCACCGTAGCGGGGAATCAGACAAGTGGAACAAAACAATTTCTTATCTTCGGTCAAGGAGGCAGTCTGTTCGCCATAGAATTAGAGGCTGTGCGAGAAGTGCTTTCCCTCAGCGAACAACCGATTTCCCCGGTTCCCAACACCCTGCCGTTTTTGCTGGGATTAACCAACTTGCGGGGCGAAATCTTAGCAACCGCAGACTTCGGAGGGTTTGCAGGTATCGAAGCGGTTGACACTCACCACCCAAGCAGCCGCATTTTAGTGGTGGAAGCGCCAGATCCCCGAGACGTGAGATTGTCGAAGATGCGGATGGGATTGGCCGTCTCCCGCGTCGAAGGAGTTTTATCTCTAAATCCCGATCGCACTGTCTCGGCGATAGATGTCAGCCCTGACTTAGCTCCTTTTTTGAAAGGTTTGTACAATTCCGACGGACGCTTACTCATGATAGTCGATGTCGAAGCCATCGCCCATTCCGAACGCTGGTAATTAAACAGTTGACAGTTGACAGTTGACAGTTGACAGTAAGGTTTTTAGACAGTTGACTATTGACAAAGGAAGAATGGGGAGTAAATCTAAAATCTCGCAATCGATCCATCGCCTAAATTTGATTTGCCAATTCTTAATTTTATCATGAAACTTCTCTATAGCTCGATCGCCACGACATTCACTCTCACATTACCTGACTTCTCTCCATCGATGCTAACTGGGATTGCCAATTGCATCATTTGTTTGTGTTATTTTGCGATCGGCTTCCTGATCAGCTTAGGTTTGTGGCGAAACCGTCAATTTGGGTTTGACATCTTCGCCACAGTCACAGCAGGCATATTTTTGAGTTGCGCTTTGGGCCACAGCGGCCACGCAGCCGAATACCTGGGACTGCCGCACTCCCCCGTGGTGCAAACTATCTCCGATTGGATAACTGTCATTCCGGCGATCGCATTTTTGAGTTTGTCTAAGCGCTACCAATTCTTAGTAGGTTCCACCCAAATTCTCAAGTCCAAAAAAGCAACAGAACAAGCCCTCAGCCAAACTACTCAGCGATTTCAGGCCATCTTCGACCAAGCTTTTCAAATCATCGGATTATTAGAGCCAGACGGTACTTTGATCGAAGCAAATCGGACAGCGCTAGAATTAGGCAACTTCCCAGAATCACAAGTGCTGGGACAGAAATTTTGGCACACACCTTGGTGGGCAGCATCCCCAACCAACCAGCAGCGAATAAAAACCAACATTCAACAAGTCTCTACCGGCCAATTTGTGCGGGAAGAATACGAAATCACCGGCTTCAATAACCAGTTGATAGTAATGGATCTATCCTTGAAACCCCTGTTAGATGAAACTGGACAAGTCTATCAAATACTTGTAGAAGGCCGCGAAATTACCAAACGCAAACAAACAGAAGCGGCCTTCCAACAGCTAACGGCAGAACTAGAGCAGCGAGTCCAGGAAAGAACCGAGCAAATTTCGCAAACTAACGCCCAATTGCAACAAGAGATTCGCGATCGCACCGCAGTTCAAAAGCAATTAAAAGCTTCGGAACAATTTTTAAACAATATCCTCAACACCATCCCCGACCCGATTTACGTCAAAGA
>PVWI01000420.1 GCA_003003725.1 filamentous cyanobacterium Phorm 6
AAGTCGATCGCATCTCCGGCCTCAGATGCAGCATAAGCGTAGACTAAAATTAGAAAAATGCCCCCGACAGCAAGGGCGATGCTGAAGGCAGGCACTGTTTTGACATCAACTGTGACATCAACTATGGCATCGAGAAGATAGAACATTGTTAATTTTTCTAAACTTGTTTTAAAGTTTGGGTTTGTTCGGTGGTCAAAATTTCTTCACCTTGGTAATATTCTGGCAGCAATTCTTGAGATTCTACTTTTCCCAGGGCTTTTTCAACTCCGGCGGTAATTTCGGTGCAACTCGAACCAGTGGCGTTGAGAACAGTTTCGGTAATTTTGCCGTCTTTACCGATGCGGTATTCTACTTGGCGGTATTCTGCCATAGTTCCTCTTGAGTTTAATGCTTGAGTGTTGAGTTATATTATAGATTGTGTTTGCGAGTTATTGAAATGAATTTTTGTAGCGACAATGCAACTGGGGTTTCGCCGGAAATTATGAGCGCGATTGCAGCGGCTAATTGCGGTGCTGCGATGTCTTATGGAGACGATGAATATACACAGCGCTTGCAAGTTAAATTTGCGGATTTATTCGAGACATCAGTGACAGTTTTTCCTGTAGCAACTGGTTCCGCTGCTAATGCTCTGGCCCTGGCGGTTATGACTCCTCCTTACGGCGCTGTTTACTGTCACGCAGAATCTCATATTAATCTGGATGAATGCGGCGCGCCGGAGTTTTTTACAGGCGGCGCAAAGTTAGTAACATTAACTGGAGATCATGCTAAGATTAAGGCAGAGACTTTAGGTGAAATAGTCGATCGCGCTGGCACAGGAATCGTCCACCACGTACAACCCGCCGCCGTCAGTATCACTCAAGCAACGGAAGCCGGCACAGTCTACAATCCAGCAGAAATTTCGCAGATTTCGGAGGTGGCGCGCAGCCACAATTTGCACCTGCACATGGATGGAGCACGCTTTGCTAATGCTGTTGCCAGTTTGGGCTGTTCTCCTGCGGATATTACTTGGCGCGCCGGCGTGGATATCCTCTCGTTTGGAGCAACAAAAAACGGCGCGATGGCTGCGGAAGCTGTAGTATTTTTTAATCAGGAATTAGCAAAGACTTTCCCATTTTACCGCAAGCGCAGCGGGCATCTATTCTCGAAAATGCGATTTTTGTCGGCACAGTTGGAAGCGTACATAACCGATGATTTGTGGGTGAAAAATGCAGCTCATGCAAATAAAATGGCAGCTAAATTAGCCGGAGGTTTAGCGGGAGTTGAAGGAGTCAAACTTTGCCATCCAGTCGAAGCTAACGAGATTTTTATGCAGCTTCCAGAATCCCTGATTGCAGCAGCTTTGAATCACGGTTTTCAATTTTATCGATGGGATAAATCTACTGTCAGACTGGTAACAGCTTTTAATACTAAAGAAGAAGATGTTAATGCTTTCGTGGATTTTTGTAGGTGCGAGCTTTCACATAATATTTAAAAGGGTTTGTAGTGAGGACTTTAGTCCTTCTGAAAATCTAAGGACTAAAGTCCTCACTACAAACCTAGAGTTTAATCGATTCAGGAATCGGTTCTGCAATTGCGGCTAATTCCGGTTCCTCTACTTCGATATGTGCTTCTAAAAGCGCCAGATTTCTCATGTTGGATTTATAAAAAGCATCAAAGATATCTCCGACTAAAGGTACTGAACCCACGACTGCCTCTAAACCGATATTGTAAATCATTTTTCCGAGGGTTTTGGGGGGGATCTTGAATTGAGTGGCTAAATAAACTAGGTATGCGGAAAACGCGGTATCTACGAGATCCCCAGCACCCGGAACTAAACCGATAATCGGGTCTAAACCAATGCGAAATTTAGTGCCAGGGATACCAATGGCGGTATCCATCAGCCGGCTAAGTTTGCGAATGCGGTTGAGGGTGGCGAGACGCTCTATTTTGTTCATATTATTATTTTTAGGCTAACTACAAAAAGCGACATCAGTCGGAAGACGGAAAAAAGCATTACCCTGACAGAATAGACTAAACCAGCAGGATTCATCCCTGGATACCAAGGACTACAATCAAACAGGTTTGTAGTGAGGACTTTAGTCCTCTTCAAACCTAGAAGACTAAAGTCCTCACTACAAAATTGATAACGGTTATTTTATCAGACAGGATATAATTGGCGGTATAGAATTGGGAAGTAAGCAGACACGATCGCACTTAACTATAGTTAATATGCTTAATTCCCCATTCGTGCATCGTATCAATAATCGGTTTGAGGCTTACGCCCAAAGGTGTAAGCGAATATTCAACTTTTGGCGGAACTTGCAGGTAAATTTCCCGTTGCACAATCCCGTCTGACTCCATCTCCCGCAATTGCTGCGTCAGCATTTTCTGCGTAATGCCGTTGACAGCCCGTTGCAGCTCGTTAAAACGCTTCACTCCTTCAAACAGTTCCCGCAGAATTAAGACTTTCCACCGCCCGCCAATCACCTCTAAAGTTCTTTCTACCGGGCAATTTGCTCTCTCAATACTTCCTTCTTTGACTTGCATAGTATCTTTTTGGTAAGTACCGCACTTTTAAGTGCGTACTTTCCATAATAGCTTGACTCGGTTTAAAGTAGAAATATCTCGGAAAAACCAGATAAATTTCACTGATACCAGTTTCGTAAAAGAATGGAAATGCAGGCCCGTACTCGGAACCACGAGCGACCTCAGTCATTCCCAATTCTTCAATCTAAAATCTAAAATCTAAAATCTAAAATCGCAGGAGGATACAGAAAATGATTACTGTCAAAAAAAGTGAAGCAAGAGGACACGCTAATCGCGGTTGGTTGGACAGTTACCACACATTTTCGTTTGCCGATTATTACGATCGCAATTCTATGAATTTTCGGTCGTTGCGGGTAATTAATGAGGATGTGATTAGCCCGGGTAAAGGTTTCGGAACTCACGGACACAGGGACATGGAAATTATCACCTATGTACTGGAAGGAGCATTAGAGCACAAAGACAGTTTGGGAACCGGTGCAGCAATCAAACCCGGTGAAGTGCAGCGGATGAGTGCAGGTACTGGCATCCAGCACAGCGAGTTCAATCACTCGCAAACAGAGCCTGTTCATTTGCTACAAATCTGGCTGTTACCGGATACAAATGACTTGCAACCGAGTTACGAACAACGGGAATTTCCCCTAGCCGAAAGGCGCGGACAACTGCGGCTGGTGGCGGCGCGCGATGCGAGAGATGGTGCGGTGAAAGTCCATCAAGATGTCGATTTGTATGCGGCGGTTTTGGATAGAAATTCGCGGGTTTCTCATACTTTGCAGCCCAATCGCCATGCTTGGGTGCAAGTTGCTCGCGGCGCTGTTTTGCTCAACGGTTTTAGTTTAGGAAAAGGTGACGGTGCGGCGGTTAGCGATGAGGCTGAGTTGGTGATTGAAGCGGCGGAAGATACGGAATTTTTGCTGTTTGATTTGGCATGAGATTTAAGGCAAAATCCCCGAACTTTTGGAGAATTCGGGGATTTTAGTCGATGACATCTGACAGCTAAAAATTGATTTCAAGAATTAACAGAAATATTCTTTTTAGGTCGCCCGCCTTTTTTGCCATTTTGCCTTGCTGCTGCTGATTTAGAGGTTGAAGTTGCCTTTCCTCCCTTCCTACCTAATTCAGCCATCCAAGATTTTGTGCCAAAAATACCTGCGATAAGTTCGGGAATTCCAAAATCAACATCTAAACTTTCCCAGTGTACGCTGCTACCAGAAGGAGGTAGCCAAACATCAGCAAGTTGTTCTGGTGAAGCATTTTCTAAGCCTTGTGCTAGTTGTGGAGGAAAAGCAAAAATAGCACCGTTTTTCAGTTTGATCGTAATTAAATCTTCAGACTGATTATAATGCACAGATTCGGCGCGAGGTTCTGTCGCCTCGGCTTGTTTCCATGCTTCTTTGGCTTTGGCTATTTGCTCTAGAAGATTTTCTTCCGTTAATTCTAGATCCCAATTTTTAAATGCCATGTATTTCTTTCCATTTGCTTAACAGCATTTCTTGATCGATAGCTATAAG
>PVWI01000421.1 GCA_003003725.1 filamentous cyanobacterium Phorm 6
AATTAATAGATAATAATTGGCTTTTTGTCAAGTTAAAAGTTAAAAAATCTGGATTTTATCTTTTAATTTTCGACTTTTGTATTGCCGATTACTTATTCGGTATTGCGGGCAGATCACATATCGATTAAGCTGTTTTGTATTTTTTGTTTTGCGATCGACTAATTGCAAGATTTTACTGTTGACTCGCGCGGGCAGAGAGCAGGGAGATGGTTGGTAGTTGTTTTATCTTCGGACTTTTGGCAATACTTATCCGAGATATTTCGGCCAGCTAATTATCAATTGATGCTAAATAAATCCACCTCATTAAACGTCAAATACGGCTCGCTAAAAAGCTTGCCGTGTATGTCTTCTTCCTTCTTCCTTCTTCCTTCTTCCTTCTTCCTTCTTCCTTCTAATTAGCAGTGCCTTGATGAACTGTTTTGACCCATTTTAGTCGCTTGGGACGCACCGAAATCCGAGCAGTCACACTCCCCACCAGCATCCAGTGCAACATATACACAGTACCGCGCAGGGTTTGCAGCCAGGTGACAAAAACTCGCCTGACATCAAATTTAGTTTCTTTGCGAGTGCGACGCAAACCGACAAACATTCCCACCACTGATAGGGTAAGTGTCAGAAAAGTTAGGGGACTGGCTAGAGGCATTCGGCGCAGCGCAATTGACATCAAAAAGTCGGGTAGCGCTACTGTGGGTAAAAAATATTGAGATGCCCAAAATCCAAATAAATCCCAAGTTTTACCAGTTCCCATGCGGTTGCGTAAAATTAGCCGCCAGTAGTCAAGATAGCGCTGATAGCCACCTTCTGCCCAGCGATTGCGTTGATGCCACAGGGCCCTAGCGTTAGTGACTCCTTCTTCTGACACGGGTGGGAAAGCGAGAAATTCAATGTCCCACTGGTCTAGGTGCAGCCTCACCGTCAAATCCAAGTCGTCGGTAATGGTTTCTTCGTTCCAGCCGCCACAGCGTTCCAAGGCGGTGCGACGCATGAATTGGCCGTTACCGCGCAATTCTCCAATGCCGCCGATCGCAATTCGTTGCTGTTGGAAAAAACTATCGAGGGCCATTTCTGCTTCTTGGCCGCGAGTCCAAAAATTTACCGCAGCATTGGCGATGGCTTTTCTGACTTGCACAGCCCCTATCTGTGGGCGATCGAACATCGGCAGCACCCGACGCAGCAAATCCGGTGTTACCGTCGCGTCGGCGTCAAATATGCCGACAAATTCCCCGCGAGTCAGCGGCAAAACTTGATTTAGGGCTCCTGACTTGCCACCGCTGGCATTTGCTCCTCTGCGAAATACTTTGAGCTGCGGGTACTGTTTGGTTAGCTGTTCCAAAACCAGCGCTGTGCTGTCGCTGCTATGATCGTCGATCGCCCAAACTTCGTAACGGTCGATCGGATAGTCTAAATTGCAGATTGATTCTACGAATCGGGCAATCACCGCTTCCTCGTTTTTCGCAGCCACCAGCAGCGACACGTAGGGCCAATCTGCTCGACTTTCATCGGCAAGAGGCGGCAGTGCGGGCTTGGGTTCGGCAAACAAAACTCGAAATGCTTGCATCCACAGGAGTCCCATCAACCCCCATACTACCCACGCACCCCAAGAAACTAAGTGTAGGGCGATCGTGCCACCCCAAATCGCAGTCAGCACTACGGCGGCTTTTCCCCGGCGTCCCCGGTACAGATTTTGAGGAAAAGAGGGAGAACCCGGCACAGACACCGCAACCGGGAGCTCTGATGAAGTTTCCATGTCAAACACCCTGTCGCCACTGTCTGGTATGGCAAATATTTTGCTTACCTTCTTGTTCGAGGTCAAATTCTTGAACTCTTCTGGAGCTAAATCAGGGATGTCCAAGTTAAGCTCGCTGCGATCGTCGTTTTCTGGCCAAGAACTCTCCTGCATAGGTTATTTGATTCAATTACCAATAGTTTTTGATTTTAGAGATAAGTATCCACTGTATCAGTATCTGGACTTTTGTCGAAAGCCGATGGCAGCTAGTTTCAGGGGCTCGGTGCTTGTAGTGCTGAGGTAAACTGGCATTGCTTGCGAGTCTTTGAATTGAGTCGCGACTTGCGATCGACCAAGAATATCTGCTAATTTTTGCAGATGATCTCAACTAACTATCAGGATGTGGAAATATGTCTCTTCCTCAACTGAAGCCAGCCGATGACAAAGAAGTGAAAGTTTACGCGCCTTTCTGTCAAGAACCCAGGCGCAAGTTTTTGCCGCACGCTATTGGTCTCTACAAGCTCAAAAGCTTGGAGGGGGCAAGAAAAATTGATGGCGGCGAGGACGTGCCGTTTGTCGCTAGTTGGAATACCTCGTCATTGCCGATCGATTTGACCCGCTGTAGGGTACTTTTTGAGGGCAATGCTGAACTCAGCTACGAAGTGACTATGCAAAGCTCTGATTTTGTCAGTTGCTTAATTGAGGTACTGTTGACTTTTCAGCGGACTCGTAGCGTCGATTTTTCTAAAACGTTTTACCGGAAGCTGATGCGCATGGATGATTAATTTTCATCCCACCCGCGCTCTCCAAAGTCCGCAATTAATTAGTGTGTTGTTTCTATTTTTAGAATGCTCCGCACGCTGACCTGATCAACCCGGTTTCTTCGTATATTTCTGGTTCCTCGTCGCAAAATCTTGTAGAAACCGGGTTTCTATCCTCATCCGCTGACCTCGGAAACCCGGTTTATATCAATTCCGGTTTCATCGGAATTAATATTACCCGAAATCAGGACACGGCTTGGCGTTAGTCCCTACAATTAATCTGGCGTAGGGAAACGGCACTGCCGTGTCCTCTATATGATTCCGGCGCAGCCGGAATTGATATTATTCGTATATTTCTGGTTCCTCGTGGCAAAATCTCGTAGAAACCGGGTTTCTAGCCCCCGATACGTAATAAGCTGTTTCAAAAACAGAATTAATATTTATGAACAGTTCTAAAAAAACACGGGCGAAAAAAACAAAAAGATGCGAATAAAAGAATTACAAATAGGTGAATAAAACTTTCAAATAAAAAAACGCTCTGCCCAAAAGCGACAAAATCGAGTATAATCGAATTGCGAAATTGACTTGCAGTGCAGAAATACGGTTGAAGAAACTAAATTTATTTAAATAGACAGGTGCAAATTGAGGAGTAAAGGCGTACCCAAATTGACTAAATATTTACTGATCGGTTCCACAAAAGCTTACAGTGGCAAGTCCGCGATCTCCCTGGGGATGGCACTCGGACTCCGGGCAAAAGGACTAGCCATCGCCTACGGCAAACCTCTGGGAACTTGTTTCAGCTCGGAGGGAGCTGGAGCCGAGGAGGAAGACGTGCGGTTCGCGGTAGAGACTCTGAAGCTATCAGAAAGTCAGATACCGTCAACACTGCTGTCTTTGGACGAAGAGACGGTTCACAAGCGTTTGCGCGGAGAGGACAAGACAGATTACCGCGAGTCTCTAGGGCAGTATTTGCAAGCTCCGAGCGGAGATTTGGTGCTGTTAGAAGGCCCGGCTAATTTGGAGGAAGGCAGTCTGTTTGATTTGTCTTTGCCTCAAATTGCTGAGGCGGTTGATGCCTCTGTGCTGCTGGTAGTGCGCCCGATCGATCTTTATGTAGACGATTTGCTCTCGGCTAAGCAGCGTTTGGGTTCGCGTTTGCTGGGTGTCGTACTCAACGACGTTCCCTCGAACAAACTCGAATCCATCACGGGGACTGTGCGGCCTTTTCTGGAGCGTCGCGGCATTCCAGTTTTGGGAATGCTGCCGAGAAGCGCTTTGCTGCGCAGCGTCAGCGTCAAAGAATTGGTGCATCAATTGAAAGCTGAGGTGCTCTGCCGTCCTGACCGTTTGGACTTGATGGTGGAAACCTTGACAATTGGCGCGATGAATGTTAGCTCTGCTATGAAGTATTTCCGCAAAGCGAGAAATATGGCGGTAGTCACTGGGGGCGATCGTACGGACATTCAGCTAGCGGCTCTGGAAAGCTCGACTCAGTGCTTAATTCTCACAGGCCACTTGCCTCCTTCTCCCCTCGTG
>PVWI01000422.1 GCA_003003725.1 filamentous cyanobacterium Phorm 6
TAGATAAAGTTACGAGTTATTAAACTTAGAGGTTAACGCCTCAATTTGAAATTCCCATCCCCCCAAGCTCAACCATCCCAGGCGACCATCCCCCAAATCCTATGATGCGACTGTCCGATAATGATTTGAGAAGATCAATTTTAGCTGTGACCCACCACAAGATGGAAGAAAGAGAAAATTTTCCCGATTTTCGCTCGGAGCCCGTCTTGGCAGATCGACAATGGAGCAACGTCCAAGACTCAGAAATGGATAAATATCCCACAACTCCAGAGTCAAGCAACGGCAAAAGCCAACAACCCGCAGCCATCCCCCCGCTGCCAACAGCAGAGCCAGCAGCAGAACTCTCCGAAGCAGTAGCCGAAACTCCCGAAAAAGAAACAGCATTTCTGCCAGTTCTGAAAAACCGCAATTTTCTAGCATTGTGGAGCGGGCAGATTTTCTCCCAACTAGCAGATAAAGTTTATCTCGTACTGACGATCGCCCTCGTCGCCAGCCGCTTTCAAGCGCCAGATCAAACCATCAGCAGATGGGTATCGGCAATTATGATCGCCTTTACCATTCCTGCGGTGTTATTTGGGGCTGCTGCGGGCGTGTATGTCGATCGTTGGTCAAAAAAAGCCGTGCTCGTAGTCACAAACCTGCTGCGCGGAGGCTTAGTGCTAACATTACCCCTGCTGCTGTGGCTCTCCGACGGGTTTGAACTCGGTCAACTACCGCTCGGATTCTGCTTGCTGCTGCTAGTAACATTCCTAGTTTCCACCCTAACTCAATTTTTCGCCCCAGCAGAGCAGTCAGTGATTCCGCTAATTGTGGAACGCCGCCACCTGCTTTCGGCAAACTCCCTCTACACCACAACCATGATGGGTTCGGTGATTATTGGCTTTGCAGTCGGAGAACCCTTACTAGCTTTAGCCGACACCCTATTTAGCAACCTCGGCGGCGGACTCGGCATCGGCAAAGAATTGGTAGTAGGTGGCAGTTACGCCTTCGCCGGAGTGCTATTGTTGTCGATGAAAACAGGCGAAAAAACCGAGGTGGAACATGAACCGCCACATCCTTTAGCAGATTTGAAAGACGGGCTGCGTTATATCAACGATCAACCGAAAGTCCGCAATGCTTTAATTCAACTAATTATTCTATTTTCCATTTTTGCAGCCTTAGCAGTTTTAGCGGTGCGGCTGGCAGAAATCCTCCCGGGTATGCGAGCATCGCAATTTGGCTTTTTGCTGGCTGCGGTGGGTGTTGGGATGGCGATTGGAGCGACGACTGTTGGCTATCTCGGCCACAAATTTTCTCACTCTCAACTCAGTTTAATTGGATCAGTTGGCATGGCAATTGCTCTGATCGGTATTTCTGCATTTACACACCATTTGTGGATATCGGTGCTATTCATTACCATGTTGGGTTTATTTGCCTCCTTGGTGGGAGTGCCGATGCAGACTACAATTCAAGCAGAAACCCCGGAAGAAATGCGGGGAAAAGTCTTCGGGCTGCAAAACAATGCCACTAATATCGCTTTGAGTTTACCATTGGCTTTGGCGGGAGTAGCCGAAACCTTTCTGGGTTTACCTACAGTATTTTTGGCTTTGGCAGGATTGGCGATCGCAGGCGGTGTCTTAACCTGGTATATTTCCCGTAACAGCAATAGTAAAGTCGATCGAATCTAAAAAATAACAAACTCTGATTTACTCGAATGCACATCGCTTGGCTAGGAAAAAAATCACCTTTTTGCGGTAATGTCACTTACTCCAGGGAAGTCACCAACGCATTATTAGACCGGGGATACCAGGTTAGCTTCTTGCACTTTGCCCAAGAAGCGGGCCCACTCGACAGGAACAATACGGCGTGGAGCTTGGTAAATGGGAAATGGGGAGCGTCCATGTCTCCAACCTCATTTACTAATTCGCTCCCGTCGGCAAGTTGCAACGAAGTCTCTTTGCCCTGTCACTACAAATCCCAAATTTATACGATTCCGACTCTCAAATCCCGCACAGTGTTGATGAAGTCTCTGCGGCGGCTGAAGCCCGATGTTGTTCACGCTTCCCTGACGCTTTCGCCTCTAGACTTTCTGCTGCCGGAAATTTGTCAAGAATTGAATTTGCCTTTGGTTGCGACTTTTCACCCGCCGTTCGATCGCAAATTGCGCAATTTAACATCGGGAACCCAACACCTGATGTATCAACTGTACGCTCCGTTTTTGGCTCACTACGACTCAACGATCGTATTTTCTTACATTCAGCGGGATATTTTGGTGAAGTTGGGAGTGCCGGAAGAACGGGTGGCGGTGATTCCCAACGGTGTAGACGCGGTGAAGTATTCGCCCGGGCCTTCGGGGTTGAAGTCGGAGTTAAAGGCCGATCGACTTTTTGTGTACCAAGGCCGCATTGCCCCGGAGAAAAATGTCGAGGCTCTGCTGAAGGCTTGGAAAGAGTGCAATTTTGGGCCTGGCAACGTATTGGCGATCGTAGGCGACGGGCCCCTAGCCGCATCGCTGCAACTTTCCTACGGCGCAGATGAAGGCATTGTGTGGCTCGGATTTGTCGCCGAGGAGGAACGCCGGATCGAAATTCTGCGGGGTGCAGATGTATTTATTTTGCCTTCTTTGGTAGAGGGGCTGTCGCTGTCGCTGCTGGAAGCGATGGCCTGCGGTTTAGCTTGTTTGGCAACGGATGCCGGTGCTGACGGCGAAGCCTTGGAGGAAGGCGCGGGGATAGTTTTGAACACTCAGCGGGTGCGGAGTCAGTTGCAAACTTTGCTACCGCTGTTTTGCGATCATCCTGAGTTTGGAATGCTGCTGGGCCAAAAAGCACGCCAACGGGCGATCGAGCGTTACACTCTCAGTCAGAATATTACTGAGCTCGAAAAGCTGTACTCAGAGGTTTTGCAGAAGCAGCGCGTGCCTCTGCGGGGCTTGGCATAGCGGAAGGAAGAAGGAAGAAGGAAGAAGGAAGAAGGGGGAAGGAAAGAGTGCCGTGTGGTTCGTAGTGCGGACTTTAGTCCGCTATGCGGCTGCGGACTAAAGTCCGCACTACGAACCGTTTTACTCGTTACCAGGCAGAGCCTGGTAACGCAGATCCGGAGGCTCTGCCTCCATTTTCTAGCCGAGGCAGAGCCTCTAGATATGGGTTCCCAGGCAGAGCCAGGGAACCAGTTATATAAGCTAAAAGCTAAAATCTTCAATCTTTAATCTAAAATCGCCTAACTTCCTGGGCGCAAATAATCCAAAAGCCGTAGCGTAGCGGGGCGTAAGCCATCGCCCGAATCAGCCCGAATCAAAGCAACCACAACATCCGGCAAACTTCCCAAACTCGGATAAACAAAATAACGCGGTTCCCAGCGCGGCCCAAACTTATCTTTAAAACTATGCAATCCCTTAAAATTATAAAACTTGCTCAAGTGATCCGAAAGATAAATTAAAACCTTTTCCAACCGCCCGGATTTACCCTCTTCTCCGACTCCCGCCAAAGCCGACAAACCTAAATCAAATTCTGCATATCCCAATTCTTGACAATGCTGCAACATCGAAGCAAACAAACACTCCATCGTCCCATTTTCGACCTCAGTGCGACGGCGCATTAAATCAACTCCAATCACTTGATTTACCGCAGATATCATATTAGCAAAAGCGCTAATTTTACCGTCGGGAGTGTGAATCGCTACGGCGCGCGTTTCCCGCAAATATGTCTCATCAAACCAACCCACAGAAAACTGTTTTTCTGCGCCCTGAACCATTTGCAGCCACTCGTCGCTAACAGATTTCATTTGCCGCATCAATTCCAAACTTAAAGGAGGTTCGTAAAATTCGACTTTATGCCCAGCTTTTGTCAATCGGTTGATAGCAGTTCTTAAGTTTTGATTTGCCTTGCCTTTGAGAGTAAAACTTTTGAGATTTACAATGGCTTCTTCGCCAATTTGTACTACTCGAAAACCGAGAGTAGAATACATTTCTAAATCGTCGGGCAAAGTTTGATAAAATGCCGGATACCAGTCAT
>PVWI01000423.1 GCA_003003725.1 filamentous cyanobacterium Phorm 6
CCTGTAGACTTGCTTTCCCTGTCCAGCCACAAGCTGTACGGGCCCCAAGGTGCGGGGGCGCTTTACGTGCGTCCTGGTGTGGAATTAGCGCCAATATTGACTGGTGGTGGGCAGGAATTGAAACTGCGTTCTGGGACGCAAGCAGTGCCGATAATTGTCGGTTTTGGGGTGGCGGCGGAATTGGCATCGCAGGAAATGGATGCGGAAACTGCGAGATTAATTGAATTGCGCGATCGGCTTTTTGACCAATTATCCCACATACCCAGTTTAGTCGAAACAGGCGATCGATATTGCCGACTTCCACACCACGTCAGTTTTTGCATTGTTTCTCCCGACGGTGATACAGGGAAAGTGACAGGCAAAACTTTAGTGCGACAGCTCAATTTAGCGGGAATTGGGATTAGTTCCGGTTCTGCTTGTAACAGCGGCAAACTGACTCCGAGTCCGATATTGTTGGCAATGGGATATAGCAAAACTATGGCGGTTGGCGGAATTCGGTTGAGTTTGGGACGGGAAACAACCGAAGCTGATGTTGATTGGACTGCAAGTGCGATCGAGCAAATTTTGGATAGATTAATGCCCAAGGTAGCATTATCTAGGCGTTAGCAGGAAAATCTGCGGTTCAATCCAAAGAAACCGGGTTCTTTACAACTTTCCCGACTGTCACCCAAGATGCTACCGTATAGCCTTGGCAACTGCTATAACAGTCAACAGTTAACAGTTAACAGTCAACATCATTCCGGTGCAACCGGAATTGATATGACTGGTATATAATCAGAATAGAACAAATCGGAGTCAAAGCTATGTCAACTACAGAAAAAGTTCGCTGGACAAGCGCTGATTTAGAATCATTACCCGATAATGGCAACCGTTATGAGATAATCGAAGGAGAATTAGTCGTGACAAGAGCACCTCGCTGGGAACATCAAAATATTGTTGACAATGTTTGCAGAACCTTAAATAATTGGTCGATAGAGACGGGTTTAGGTAAGGCTGCAACAACTGCGGGTCTGATATTCACGGATGCTGATAATGTGATTCCTGATGTAGTTTGGGTAAGCTATGAACGTTTAGCACAAATATTAGATGAGTCTGGACATTTGGCTGGTGCACCGGAGTTGGTAGTAGAGGTGATGTCTCCGGGTGAAGCAAATGAAAAGCGCGATCGGCAATCTAAGTTAAAATTATATTCAGTCCAGGGCGTGCGAGAATACTGGATTTGCGATCGAATACAGCAAAAAGTTGAAGTTTACCTGCGGGAAAATGGGGTATTGAAATTAGCAATGACTTTATTCAAAGAAGATAATTTAACCAGTCCTTTGTTACCAGGTTTTAGCGTGTCAGTAGCCGCATTATTTGCGTAGAGATTGCGTTTAGTAGATTGCGATCGATATTCATCTGCGTTCATCAGCGTACATCCGCCATCATCTGCGGTTCAAAAACCCGGTTTCTACCCACCCACCAATCATGCTAAAATAAATCCCAGTGTTATTCACAACTCCCCACAATGGAAGAAAACCGCGCCCAAGCCTATCTCCAATTAATTCACACCCTGCTGAATTGCCCCAACGGAGACGAACCGCAGATATTACAAGATAACTCAGAATTATTGGATCGCGGATTTCTGGAAACTTGCGAGTCAGTGGCGGCAAAGTTGGCAGCACAAGGAGGCGAAAATGGCGCGAATTTCCTCCGAAATCTGGCCAGTCAGCTAGGGCAATTCATCGATATGAACGATGACGGAGATAGCAATAACTCTGAAGATGAAAATTTCCAAGAGTATACAAACTTTTTCCTAGAATTATTGCAAGCAGAACAAGCTAGTAATAGCGATATCAAAGTAATTTACCCCATGCTCGATCAACGGCAATATCTCCTCAATCTCCGTTTTGCCGAAACTTTACAGCAAGTCGCCCAGAATTTAATAGCCGGCGAAAATCCACAAACAATTGACTCAATTGTCGCCGTCATTGAAAATTTGAGTATTCATATTAGTAACTTTCCCAGTGGCAATAGAGCAAATAATATTGAAATTGCCCTTACTGGTTATCAAATAGTTTTAAATAATAGGGAACCCAAGAGCGAAAAATTTGCTCAAACTCAATATAACCTAGCTCTTGCTTACAAGAACAGGATAAACGGTTCGCGGGTGGATAATCTGGAACGGGCGATCGAGTTTGATCAAGCTGCTTTAAGAGTTTATAACATTAAGGATTTTCCTGAACAATGGGCAAAAACTCAAAACAACCTAGCTATTGCCTACAGTAACAGAATCAACGGTTCGCGAGCGGATAATTTGGAACGGGCGATCGACTGTGATGAAGCTACTTTAAAAGTTCGTACCCGTGAGGATTTCCCTGAAGATTGGGCAACGACTCAAAATAACCTAGCTATTGCTTACAAAAACAGAATCAACGGTTCGCGCGCCCAAAACTTGGAACGGGCGATCGGCTTTTTGGAAGCTGCTTTAACAATTCGTACTTTTGAGGATTTCCCTGAAAAATGGGCAGAAACTCAAAATAACCTAGCTAATGCCTATAGTGACAGAATCAACGGTTCGCGGGCTGATAATCTGGAACGGGCAATTGAGCTTTATCACAATGCTTTAACTGTTCATACTCGTGAGGATTTCCCTGAATATTGGGCAAATAATCAAAATAACCTAGCTACTGCCTACAAAAACAGAATCAACGGTTCGCGTGCTAATAATCTGGAACAGGCGATCTGCTTTTTTAAGGCTGCTTTAACAGTTCTTAACCGTGAGAATTTCCCTGAATATTGGGCAAATAATCAAAACAACCTAGCTAATGCCTATAGTGACCGAATCAACGGTTCGCGGGGGGATAATTTGGAACGGGCGATCGAGTTTTATCAGGCAGCTTTAACAGTTCGTACCATTAGGAATTTCCCGTTAGAAAATGTAAAAACTTTAAGTAATCTGGGTTTGACTTATCTGGAAAAACTAGACTACATCAACCAAGAAAAATCAGAAGACATAAACCAAAGAGCCATAACTCTCCAAAGTGCCTACGATACCTTTAAAAATGCCATAACCAGAGCCTCCAAATTACGAGAGTTAGAATCGGGAGATGAAACCAAGCAAAAACACGATTTGGAGTGGGATAGGCTCTACAGAGGCATGGTGCAAGTATGCCTCGATCGCCAAAGCAACCAAGAAGCACTCTTATATGCCGAAGCCAACAAAGCCCGCAACCTTGCCGAAGTCATCGCCCAAAAACAGGAAACCCCCCAAGTCCTAAAACCCATTACCTTCACCGAAATCACCCAACTCCTCACCCCAGACACCGCCTTAATTGAGTGGTACATCACCGACAAAGAAATCATCACCTTTGTCGTCACTTACCCCGACGTGCTGACAGTGCATCGCAACCGTCAATGCGATGAATTAATCGACTTAGTTAACGACTACCGCGCCGACTACAAACAAAGCAAAACCCACTGGCAAACCAAACTCTCCGACTATCTCCAGCGTCTTGCCGAAATCCTCCAAATCACCACAATTCTGCCCTCAGAAAGTACGCGCTTAATCCTAATTCCCCACTGGTTGCTGCACCTGTTCCCCCTCCACGCCCTACCCCTAACCGACGACGAATTCTTGTTAGATAGATTCACCCAAGGGATTCAATACAGCCCCAGTTGCCAACTCCTGCAACAGATTACAATCCACCCAAATTTTGACCAACTCCTCGCCCTGCAAAACCCCACCTCGGATCTTCCCTACACCGATGTGGAAGTGGCCAGCATCGCCCCCAAATTCGCCATCAGTCAAATTCTTCCGGGTTCGGAAGCGAGTAAAACTAATCTTTTGGAACAGTATTTAGAGCAGTTAGAAAATGCTCATTGCGCGCATTTTTCCTGTCACGGTTCGTTTAATGCTGATGATCCGCTGAAGTCGTTTTTGATTTTGTCAGGGGGTATTATTGAAGAACCCCCCCAGCCCCCCTTGGTAAGGGGGGAGCAAGATG
>PVWI01000424.1 GCA_003003725.1 filamentous cyanobacterium Phorm 6
TAAATGCGGTTGTCGGTGCTGGTGACCCAGTTACAAAACTGCGACCACAGATTGGCGCTTTCGCGCTGCTGTAAAGTTGCTGTCATGGTTTTATGATTGCTGTATTTGGTTGTCAATGTTCTGATGATGTTTCTATTATTAACGGTATTACTAAGCTTTGTAAAGGGGTTTGGCGACAGTAGAACTGATGAAAGTCATCAGGAAAGCTGATGAGTGTGACGGAGGGCCGTAGCTTGCGGGGCGGGACGCGATCGCCCGCGCGCTTTGAAAAACAGATGACAGGGCGATCTTCGGCGCACCTCAACCCTAACGAACGGGAGCGATCGGAGCTGGAGAAAGTGGCTCGATCGGCAGTGGAGGAGCCGGAGTGCGAGCAGGTGCAGAACTGAACTGCTGGAGTTGCTGCGGGGTGAGCGATCGCAAAATTCTGAGTCCGAGAGCGTTTCGGGAGATGCTTAGAGCGTAGTTTGGCTCTAAATACGGGCGGAAATTTGATTTGTTGTTCAAATAGGTTTCCATGAAAGCTACGCTGAGTCCGTTGACGTAGCGGCGGGCTAAAGCTGGTTCGGGCCCGATGACTTCTGGTGGTGGCAGAAAGACGCTTTGAGGGGATTCCTCGATCGTTGAGAAGTGAGTCCCGTTTTCGAGCAGTACCAGATATTTGTTGGGCGATGTCAGCCAAGTGAAGGGTTGAATTTGTTCGAGCAAAGCTGGGGCGACTGTATCGGCGCTGCCTCCGACTACCATGATTGGGATTTGGATTTGGCTGAGGTTTGTTTCTCCGAGAATGCTGCTGGCGATCGGGTTGATGGCGATCGCGGCTTTGATGCGCGGATCGCTGAAATTGTACTGGTTGCGAGCTAGGCTGCGGGCGCGGCACTGCAACAGCAGGGAGAGGTTCCAAGTTTCGTTTTCTCGCTGGCAGTCTTTGTCTAGCTGTGCAAAGTTAATCGCCGCCCCGGCTAATGCTAAAGCCGTATAGCCGCCGAAAGATTGACCGATGATGCCGACTCGCTGCAAGTCGAGCAGCCCTCGGTAGCTCGGATCGGTTGTCGAAATTTGGGTTAAATAGTCGAGCAGGTCTTTGATGTCGAGGGGGCGGTTGACAAATTCGGCTGGTTCTGATACTTCGCTGGCTCTGCCTGTTACTAAGTCTTGGATTTGTTGGGCGTTGCTGCCGGGGTGTTCGGGGACGGCGACGGCAAAGCCGTAGGAGGCTAGGTGTTTGGCTAAATATTGGAAGGAAAGGCGATCGGAACCTAAACCGTGAGAAATTACTACGACAGGGGCCGGTTGCGGGCTGCCCTGCGGCAGGTAAATGTCCAGATCAAAGGTACGATCGCGACTTGGACTTGTCAGAGTTACCGATGATTTTTTCCAAGTATAAGGGCCATTTTGCTCGGGATGCAGCATTTGGGCCGGATCGATCGCGGGTTCAGAAGCTGCTTCTGCTTCCGACAACTGGGCGACTCCGGCAAGCGTCCGATTGGAACGGTTGATCAGCGATGTTAGCTGGTTGGCGATACTAAAGCCGCGGGCAACGTCAATTCTGATGCCGTAAGTGGGAAATTTCCGCAGCACGTTGAGAATTGTCAGGCCTTCTGGATCTGAGGCAGCTAAAATCAAGGCGGCTCGGATAGCATAAAATCCCGGCTGCCTAGCTTTGGTTTGAATTACTCTGCCCAAACGTTGTAGCAGCACTTCTCCTTGAGGCGTGTAGAGGAATTGGGCGATCGTCACGTGGCTGATTTCAGCTTTTGCTTGCAGGGCATTGCGAATCTCAGCTAGCTGCGATTTTTTGGCGTACTGAGCAATGCCGTCCAAGTTCGAGTCTATTTTGCCTTCTTTGGCGAAGAGTGCCAGGGATTCGATCGGAACTGATTGTTCTAGCGGCCCGTAAGTTATGTAGATTCGCTCCGCGCCAAAAGCCGGTGCGGCGGTGCAAACAGCCGTGAATGCAAACAATCCTAGGTATTTTGGGGCGATCGGCCGCCGAGTGCCAAAGGCAGCAGTGAAGAGGCTCGCAAACAGACAGTTCATAACTTTCATGCGTAGAAATTATAATAATTAGTCGGTGAAACGATGTAAATTGTTTCGCCAATATTTAATGCCGAAAAATCTATCGGTTGCTTCGGAAATTAGGTTATCGTGGGAAGCATAGCCTGAGAATAATTTTCTGACCTGAAAACACTAGCTGAAATTTTAAATTCAACGCCGAGGGGCAAGTCGATTGAAGAATTGAGGAATCAGAGATTTCCCGGGCAAATGAATCTGGGAACTCGAACAAAAATCTCAAATTTGAGGCTGCCAACGACAGGATTCGGGTGCTTCTGTCTGTCTTTGGGTGAGGGGTCAAACCTACAGTCATGCCCATTGATTATTTTTTCAGCTATCCAAGATAAGCTGTTCCACATTTAAACTGCATTATTTGTGGTCTATACCCCATACTGTAAGGGGTTCAGGCAAGAAATTTAAATGACTAACAGCTTATTTGCGATCGAATTTGTAACTAAAGTTTGAGTGAGAGAATTTATCATGTTCAATGCAACTGCTATCCTGATTGACGCTTTTGTACAAGAGCTGCAAGCCGGCTACCGCCGCACCTACGGCAAGTACAAGCCTGACTACCCTGAAATTATCGCCTGGGCGGGGACTATGGCTCTGGAAAATATCGCTAACTGTGATGCTCTATACCACAATGTGGAACACACAATGCTCGTCGCCTTGGTGGGACAAGAGATTCTCCGGGGCAAGCATATTCGCGAAGGGGGAGTGTCGCCGGAAGATTGGCTGCACTACTTGATCTCGCTGCTGTGCCACGATATCGGCTACGTGAAAGGTGTTTGCCGCCAAGACCAAGAAGCTGTCGGACTCTTCGCTACGGGTATTGATGGAGGCATGGTTTCTGTGGCGATTGGCGCCACTTCTGCCAGTTTAACTCCTTATCATGTCGATCGAGGAAAACTCGTAATTGACGAACGCTTCGGCGGCCACACATTAATTGATGCCGAACAAATTAAGCGCAATATTGAATTGACTCGCTTCCCAGTTCCTGCTAGCGAAACTCATCAAGACAAAAACAATTATTCTGGACTCGCCAGGGCCGCCGATTTGATTGGTCAGTTGAGCGACCCCAATTACCTGCGAAAAATAAGCGCCCTATTCTACGAATTTGAGGAAGTCGGCACTAATAAAATTTTGGGCTACAAGTCTCCGGGAGATTTGCGAGAAAATTACGCCAAGTTTTATTGGAACGGAGTTTTTCCCTATATTCCAGCAGCTTTGAACTACTTGGAATTGACCCAGGGAGGTAAACAGATTATTGCTAACCTCTACGCTAATGTGTTTCAGGTAGAACACGCTGAACCGCTAGCTTTCAACGATAGGAAGACTCAAGAATTTATCAAACCCCACACTAATAGCAATATGAACGGCGAAAAAATTCACGACCTCCAACCTATATCCGGGGATAAGAAATTTAGCGAGTTTTCAGATTTGAATTTGTGAGGGATTTTCCAGCATAATTCAGCAGCTATCAAGGCGATTCATAATTAGGAGGAGTTTGGATTTTCTAGTTGCTGGCTCCTTTTTTTTGAGGTAAAATCTAGATTGAGAACCAAAAATCTAAAATCTAAAATCTAAAATCTAAAATAGATATGGTAGCAGAGATTCAGCAAATTCAACAGTTGAGGCAGCAGCTACAGGCAGCTAGCTATGCTTATTATGTTCTCGATGCGCCGATTATGCCAGATGAGGTGTACGATCGCCTTTATCGACAGTTGCAAGAGTTAGAATCAGATAATCCTGAGTTAATTACTGCCGAAAGTCCGACTCAGCGCGTGGGAGAAAAGCCTGCTACTCAATTTTTTAGCGTCAAACACAATATTCCTCTCTACAGTTTGGAAAATGCTTTTAATTTTGAGGAATTTGCGAAATGGCAGGAACGCTGGCAGCGAATTGCACCCCCCCTAAC
>PVWI01000425.1 GCA_003003725.1 filamentous cyanobacterium Phorm 6
GTGCAGCATCTATTCAGACTTGGAAACAAAAATTGCTAGCCGCTTTGGGGACTAACGGCAAAGTTGTCACAGACGTGATTCCCGAAGTCGAACTAATTATCGGGAAACAGCCGGAAGTCCCGAAATTGGGGCCGACAGAATCGCAAAACCGATTTAATCTGGTGTTTAAACAATTCATTAGCGTTTTTACTGCCAAACAACACCCGCTAGTTGTTTTTCTCGACGATTTGCAGTGGGCAGATTCCGCATCGCTGAAATTCATTGAACTGCTAGTGACGGATTCAGAAAGCAAATATTTACTGCTAATTGGAGCCTATCGAGATAACGAAGTCAGCGCCACCCATCCGCTGATTCAAACCATCGAAAAAATCGCAGAAACACAACAACTAGGAATACAGCCCATTGTCAGCAACATCATTCTCGATCCTTTAAGCTTGAGTCATGTCGAAGAATTAATTGCGGATACTTTGGATGATCAAATTACTCAAAAAATCAAGCTATTGGCAGAGCTACTTTTTAACAAAACTCAAGGAAATCCCTTCTTTTTAACTCAGTTATTTCGAGCTATATATCAAGAAAATCTGTTAGTTTACGACTTTGAATCTGGTGCGTGGCAGTGGGATCTCGAACACATTCAAGCTATTGGAATCACTGACTGCAATGTCGTAGAGTTACTCGCTCGAAATATTAAGAAATTGCCTGATGCGGCGCAGTCAGCCTTAAAATTAGCAGCTTGTATTGGCAACCGGTTTAATTTAGAAGTCCTGGCAATTGTCAGCGAAAAATCTCAAAAAGAAACAGCATTAAGTCTCTGGGATGCTCTTCAGGCAGGGCTAATTTTGCCGCTGAGCAACGATTACAAAATTCCGCTGGTTTTTGAAGGTTCGGAAACGGGGCTTTCCGGGCTGCAAGATGTTAAGGTTGGCTACAAGTTTTTGCACGACAGAGTGCAGCAAGCAGCTTATTCTTTGATTCCCGATGGCGACAAGCAAGCAACGCACCTAACAATCGGTCAACTGCTGCTGGAAAATACTCCCGTCTCCGAGATTGAAGAAAATGTCTTTGATATTGTCAATCAACTGAATTTTGGTGTTGAATTACTCACAGAAAAATCCGCAAAAGATGAACTGGCAAAACTGAATCTGATTGCTGGTAAAAAAGCTAAAGCATCCAGTGCTTACGAAGCTGCTGTCAGGTATTTGAATGTCGGTTTAGAACTCATCAACTCCCCTCAGTCCTCCGTTAGCCTAGGGAACTCAAGTTGGCAGACTGATTATGACTTGACGCTGCACCTGCACGTAGAAGCAGCGGAGGCAGAATATCTCAATACTAACTTTGGGCGATCGCAAGAATTAGCTGATGTCGTTTTGCAACAAGCTACACACCTGCTCGAAAAAGTTAAAGTATACGAACTGCAAATCCAGTCTTATATGTCTCAAAACCAGATGATTGACGCGATCGATACTGGTTTAAAAGCTTTGGAAATATTGGATTTTTCCCTGTCGGAAATCCCCCCAGAGGGTCTGGCTGGGATTGAGTTACCTCCACTTGAAGGACTAGAAGAAATTCCTGTCATGACTGATGACTATCAGTTGGCTATCATGCGGATACTTTCGGTGCTGCTTTCTCCTGTTTTTATGTCAAAATCAGAACTCTTGGCACAAATTATCTTCACAATGGTCAATTTTTCTATGGAACGGGGTAATTCAGCACTTGGGGCGATCGCCTATAGTTGGTATGGCTTGCTGCTGACTGGGGGATTAGGAGAGATCGATGCTGGATATCATTCTGGACAGCTAGCTTTGAAGCTGTTGCACCAATTTAATGCTAAAGAACTTAAATGCAAAGTTTACAATATCTTTGACACTTTTATCCGGCACTGGAAAGAACACGCCAGGGATACAATTCTACCTTTAATTGAGGCGATGCAAAACGGTCTCGAAACAGGAGATTTAGAATATAGTATTTATTCTGCTGTCAACAGTTTGTCTGCTTCATTTTTAATTGGTAAGCCGCTAAAAGATGTAGAAACGAAACAAGTGCAATATTTCATTTTAGCACAAAATTTAAAACAACAGCTTTCAATGGAAATGCTGGAAATATGGGGAAAGCTTGTTTTAATTTTGCAAAAACAATCTCCTAATAGAGTTCAATTTATAGAGCAAAATTTTAATGAAAACGAAATGTTACCTCGGCTCCAAAAAGCTAATAATAACATGGGAGTTTTTAAATTTTATTTTGCTAAAATGCTGACTTCGTATTTGTTCAAAGATTCAGAACAAGCAGTTGTTAACGCATCTTTAGCGGTCGGATATGCACGAGCAGCAATTGGCTTTATAATTGTCGGCACGCACAATTTTTACTATTCGCTGGCTTTGCTGGCTGTGTATCCAACTGCTGACAGTGCAGAACAAGAAAAACACTTGACTCAAGTAGCAGCAAATCAGGAAATAATTCAGAAATGGGCTTTCCACGCACCGATGAATTACCAGCACAAATACGAGTTAGTTGAGGCTGAGAAAGCGCGGGTGTTGGGAGAAAAAGACCGGGCGATTGATTATTACGATCGCGCAATTCAACATTCCGGCGAACAGGGATACATTCAGGAAGAAGCTTTGGCGAATGAATTAGCTGCGGAGTTTTACCTCTCTCTGGGTAGGGAAAAAGTTGCTAAGGTTTACATGACGGATGCTTACTATGGTTATATCCGCTGGGGTGCGAATGCTAAGGTTGCTGATTTGGAGGAACGATATCCGCAGTTAATTGTACGGATGCCGGAAAGTGAAAGTTTAATAATGAGTAACCAGACTGTGAATGCAACTTTTGCAACCGTTATTGGCAATCACAAAGCTTTAGATTTCGCGACAGTTATGAAAGCATCTCTTGCCATCTCCGGTGAAATTGTCCTCGATGCTTTGCTGGCAAAAATGATGCGGATTTTGCTGGAAAATGCCGGGGCTCAAACAGGGTATCTGATCGCGCCCAAAAATGGTGAATTTGTGATTGAAGCTGCGGGAGAAGTGGGCGCAGATGTGCGAGTGTTATCGGGCGCGGGCTTGGATGGTGCGTATCCGCGATCGGTAATCAATTTTGTCGATCGCACTCTCGAAGATATTGTCCTCCACGATGCCTGCAGCGAAGCAATTTTCAACAACGACCCCTACATTATCGAACACCAGCCGAAATCGGTGTTATGCGTGGCGATCGTCTATCAAGGCAAATTAACAGCCATCCTTTATTTAGAAAATAATTTAATCGCCGGCGCTTTTACTCCCGATCGCTTGGAAGTTTTGAAGCTGCTTTCTTCCCAAGCTGCGATCGCCCTGGAAAATGCCCGCCTTTACACTAACTTAGCAACGGCAAATCAACAACTAGAAGAATACAACTTTACCCTAGAAGCAAAAGTCAAAGAACGCACCCAAGAATTAAACGAAAAAAATGCGCTGCTTTCCGAAGAAATTCAAGAACGCCAAAAAGCCGAAGCCGCCGCCAGAGATGCCAGCCGCGCCAAAAGCGAATTTTTAGCTAACATGAGCCACGAATTGCGAACGCCCCTCAACGGCATTTTAGGTTACGCTCAAATCTTTAAGCGCGACAAACATTTCTCAGCGCAACAACAGGAGGGAATTGGCGTTATTCACCGCTGCGGCGAACACTTGCTCGCTTTGATAGAGGATATTTTAGACCTTTCTAAAATCGAAGCTAGAAAAATGGAACTCGTGCCAACAGAATTTAATTTTCTAGATTTTATTCAAAGCATAACTGCAATTTTTAACATCCGAGCCAGTCAAAAAAATATAGCTTTTAATTGCGAATATCTTTCATCTCTTCCCGCTGCAATCTTCGCGGATGAAAAGAAGTTGCGGCAAATTTTAATTAATTTAATTGGCAATGCTTTTAAATTTACTGAAAGAGGTGGAGTTACTTTTAAGGTTTCTGTAGTGGATTGTGTAAGGG
>PVWI01000426.1 GCA_003003725.1 filamentous cyanobacterium Phorm 6
GTCCTGGGTTTCAGGATATTTGCCGGAAAATTAGGCGATCGCACCCAGTAGAAGTTTTGCCACCAGAAGCCTTTGTCCGCTACGATGGCTACATTGATTTGAAGCGTTTCTCCCGCTACTGGCGCGTCGCCGAAAAATATGTTTTTTAATTCGCTAATGGGGAATCAGGAATTGGTAATTGGTAATTGCCAAGCCATTGGCAATGGGGAATTCGTAGAAAAACAAGAAAAAGGCAAAGCGGATCATCTTATTTTTTCCCCTCTTCTTTCTTCCCTCTTCTTTCTTCCCTCTTCTTTCTTCTTTCTTCTTTCTTCCTTCTTCCTTCTTCTTTCTTCCCTCTTCCTTCTTCCTTCTTCTTTCTTCCCTCTTCCTTCTTCCTTCTTCCTTCTTCCTTCTTCCTTCTTCCTTCTTCCTTCTTCCTTCTTCCTTCAACTCCCCTTCAAACGCTGCAATAGCCATTGAAATCTAGATTGAGCCAAATCTGGATTTTCGATGTTTTGCCCGATCGCACGTTCGTCGTCTGGATCTTGATATGTTAAATAATCAGTATCTTCGCCGAAGCGTTTGACTGTACCCCGCAGTCTCGACGACAGAAATTTGGTAATCGCCCGATAAAACCGCAGGGAAAACAGCACATCTTGCTCCAGTTTTTCAGTTAGCAATCGCCTGGGAATTGACAGGATCAGGCTTTCTTCAATGGCCGTGACGCTAGCAGAAGGAAGTCTCCCGTCTACAAAAGACATTTCGCCCAACACTTCCCCAGAAACAATTTTGCCAATTTCTTTGTCGCCCAAAGATGATACAGCAACGCTCAAAGTTCCCTCCAGAACTATGTAAAGGGCGTCTAAGGGCTTTCCTTCTGTGATGAGTGTAGTCCCGGGTGGAACTTGGGTGCGCGTGCCGTTGGCGAGCATCCAATCGATGTCGCGATCGCTTAATTCGCCTAATATGACTAGAACTTTGCTCATAAAATCAGGTTGAGATTCAATAGTTTTTTACTAATTTTTACCAATAGAACACTGAATTTTAGACAATTATAATAATAATATTTACTAATTTTTACACGATCGAGCTACAACTATTTTGGGAACCAGTGCTATTCTACATTACTTGTCACGGACTATGCAGCAGCCGATCGCCCTTCCGCAACTGTCCCAATTTTAACAGCCGGACTGCCCAAATATTTTTGAAAGCTTGCTGTATCTTGGTTTCGAGCCGGTGCGCCGTCGAAAACCCAATTTTTCCGGCACTACTGCGAATGCAGCGCCCCCAAGTACAGAATTGTAGAATCCCAGCGCGACGCGCTTTGAAAGCCTCTCAATTAAGCAGCATCGAGGTTGAAATCCACCCTAGGATAGATTTTTAGCCGATCGAGCGGTAAATTAAAATCATCATCTAAAGTCGCCATCCGTTTGTGGATTTAATCAGGTTAAGAGTTGACTGTTCAACGGTTGAATGCCAATCTAGGAACAACACAACTCAAATTTGTGTCATTTTTTAGCAAAGCTCTCAACGGGAGCCCTCAAACACTTACACTTTTAACACACCGTTCATTGAGGAGTTTGTGATGAAGAGTCTATTTTCCAAGTCTACTTTCGCGTTAATAAATCTTGCAGCTTTAGCCGTTTGTTGCAGTACCCTGTCAGCGAAAGCTGAAACAGGCAACTTGCCCGATGTCGCTACAACAACAACTTTGGCGACTCAAAATGTTGACCAAATTTCTGAACCGGCAGCAACTTCAGCCGTTAAACCCGATGCAGAAACAACGGCCAGTAATACAAAAATTGATTCTATCAGTTCGATCGAACTAACAGCAGCGGCACAGCCATCCGCCTCCGCACCGACAGCCAACTTGCCAGCATGGGTTGCTACCCCAGAACAATCCGCAGCAGCAACATCGGAAATTGCCGAGACTGAAAACCCTCAAGAAATAGATAAAATTGCTGATAGTGTCAAAGTGCAGCCAACGGTGGAGATCGCCGAAAAGCTCGATCGGTCTGATGCCGAACTGACAGCAGCAAAGGAAGAAAAAGAAGTCAAAACAGCACGGGAAGTGTTAAGCAATCCTGTCAGCACTTCCGCCTCAACTCTTACAAACCAACCGCAACTTGTCCAAAAACCGGCAACTGTCTCGGAAAAACCTGAGATATTGGCTCAGCCAGCAAGTACCACCGTCAGACCGGGCCGAGCTACCCGTTCAGGCCCTAGCTACATCGGCATTGGCGGTAATCTCGGTTTTGGCGGAGATACAGCATTGGGCGACGGTTCATTTGCGATTATTAGCAAAATTGGTTTGACGAATAATTTCTCGGTGAGACCGAGTGTTTTGTTCCGCGACAACGTAACTGTTCTAGTTCCCGTTACCTACGATTTTGTATCTCAAAATGCTGTCGAAGTCAGCGATGATTTTGTAATTACTGCTGCTCCTTATGCAGGTGCTGGCGTCGCATTTTCTACCGGTGATAACAGTAATTTTGGCTTCCTGATTTCTGGTGGTGTAGATGTGCCGATTTCGCGCAATTTTACAGCAACAGCAGGGCTGAATATTGGTTTTCTCGACGGAGCTGAAGTGGGATTGTTAGTCGGTGTCGGCTATACGTTCCCGAATCTTGTCAGATAGTAAGCTATTTGAGCAAAACGACAACAACTAAATAGGCGCGGGGTTGGCTGTAGGAATACGGTCAACTCTTTTTTGATGGTGGAAAATCACCAGCAATTTGGAGGACACGGCAATACCGTTTCCCTACCATCGGAGGACATGGCAATTCGGAAGACAAATTTGGAGGACACGGCAATGCCGTTTCCCTACTGATTAATCATTGTAGGGAAACGGCACTGCCGTGTCCTGATTCTGGGGATGAGGTGAAAGATATAATGATGGTTGGATCGAACTTTCCCACCAACCACCCGCAAAAAATCATGACCAAAACAGAAATCTTAGCAGCCCTCAAAAATCTGACCCCAGAAGAACGCCTAGAAATCATCGAAACAGCTTCGCGGATGATGCGAGACGACATAGAACAAAAAGCCCAGCGCAAAGTTGAAAGAAAGCGGAAACTCAGAGCAGCAGCAGAAGCAGCGGTTCCTTTGTATGAACCAGGAGGGCCGCTGCACGATTTGTGGTCGCCTGACAGCGAACCGTATTTCGACTCAGAGGAAGAATATCTGAGCGTAGGGGTAAAAACTAATGCGTAAGGGTGAAATTTGGCTCGTCAAACTAGATCCAACTGTGGGAGATGAAATCGGCAAAACTAGACCTGTTGTGGTTGTCAGCGATGATGAAGTGGGAAATTTGCGGCTCAAAGTAATTGTTCCAATTACAGCATGGAACGATCTTTTTTCCCCGCTACAGTGGATGGTACAGCTCGAACCGACATCAGAAAATGGCTTGGCTAAAGTCTCAGCCGCCGACACTTTTCAAGTCCGTTCCGTCTCAAAACAAAGGTTCGTCCGATCGATCGGAACCCTGTCCGATACAATTATGGAAGACATTTCCGAAGCACTGACAATTGTTCTGGATCTGGATTGAATAACTAGCCAACAGCGCACAAATAGTGTTAATTATAGATAGATTGTACGGCGCGATGGCCTAAATGATTCCTATACAACTTACACTCAAAAATTTTCTCAGCTATCGCGAAGCTGCTTTAGACTTTCGCGGCTTGCACACCGCTTGCATTTGCGGGCCTAATGGTGCGGGCAAATCTTCCCTTCTAGAAGCGATCGCCTGGTCGCTTTGGGGCTGTTGTCGCAGCGATACGGAAGACGATATCATCCATATCGGCGAAATTGATGTCCGCGTTGATTTCACTTTCTCCACGGGCGGCCAAATCTACCGGGTGATTCGCAACCGCAGGCGCGGACAATCGGGAAGTTTAGAATTTCAAGTAGCAACAAACCCCCCCTTCCCCCCCCTTGGTAAGGGGGGGGAAGGG
>PVWI01000427.1 GCA_003003725.1 filamentous cyanobacterium Phorm 6
GCCAAACACAAACTCCCCCACACACCTCCCCAAGCAGTATCCTGCAAAATGCGCTCAAACTTGCCAACGGGAGCCCGAGGCGCAGGAGTCCGACTCCGAGAAGACATCGGCATCGGTAGCAGTGGCACTTGGTACTGCCCGATTTGGCGCGGTAGCCCCGTGGCGGGCTGTGGTCTCCGCACTGCGGGTTCCCGCACAGGAGGCTGGGGTAAGGGCTTTTTACGCTTGGTTTTGGCTGGCTGCAAGTGCAATCCGTTGCTGACTGCCTGCCGCGAAGGAAATGGATCGCGACCTTTGAGCATTTTTGCCCGATCGCACCAAGGGCATCGACTCAGATGATTTCCGTATTTATGCTGAGTGTTTTTGCTGCAAGTCACCAAAGCATCTTCGGCTTCCCGAATCGCATTCACCCAAGTTTTGGCATCCGGGCGCGCCGCCGGATTGCCGTGCCCTTCCTCAAAACAGCGGATAAACATCTGCCGCAGTCGCGGATGCAGCATCTCGAAAGGAGGCGCTGCGGGCATCGGGCGGTAGGGAATTCGCTTCGTACCGGTGGGGAAATGGCCCGATCGAATTCTCGCCTCCAAAGACGGCGGTTCGTCGCTACCGAGATAAACTCCCGCAAACGGGTGCGTACCTTCCATCAGCAATTGAAAAATTAGCACCGCTAAACCGAACAAATCGTGCTCTGGAGCTCGATCGATATCGCGGAAAGTCTGGCCCTGCAATTCCGGCGGTGTAAACTCCGGTTTCCCCACGGGACACCGATAAACGTAACCTGTATAAGGATCGCGCACTTGAAACGAATCGGTGTCTACCAGCGTTACCAAAGCCGTATCCGTGACGAGAATGTTCGACTCGTTGACATCGCCGATGACGTAACCCCTGATGTGGAGGGCGTTTACAGCCGAGGCGAGATTTCGGGCGGTACGGTGGAGGTACAGATAGTTAAATAGTGGTTTTTGTTCGCGCCTGGTTTTGGGTGTGTAGAAAGTATGTACCGGCAACGCTTTCTTGACGCGCGGCATCACAAAACCGACGATTTTTTCGCGCCCGCCGACAGTATGCAGCAAATCTAGAGGCCAAGCAATTGAGGAGTGTCCTGGTTCCGCGATCGGCGCATCCGGCGGCATACTAAACATGACAGTGAGTTTGTCGCCGTCTTCGTCTGTCGGTCTGTGGTAGATTTTTGCTACTAGGGACGAGTCTTGGGCGATCGGGTAGATGCGACCTTCACCGCCACTGGCGATCGCCGTGTTAGTGTCGATCGCAATCAGTTGTCCGCTAAATTGGCGCTGCAACTGCATAGAATTCGGTTAGGGATAGGGGATTAGTCATCAGTTGACAGTTGACAGTTGACAGTTGACAGCTATCTCTTCCGTCGATAGAAGAGGATTGGATCAATGAATCATTTTGTTTGATTTCCCCCTAAACGGGGAGGCTTCAGACCCAATTTTCAGGCGTCAATTTGAGATTTTGGATTTTAGATTAAAGAAAGCTACCCCACTGATAAACCCGTAATTCTATTTTATTGTGGGATGGGCGGAAGAGCCCGTTCTGGAAAACTCAGCAACAGGCTTTCCGGTCTGTTCCACAATAGTTCAATTTTGCAGTTGTGCTTACAATTGATTGGGATCTATTCCCATTTCTCGGAGTCTTGATTCTAACGCTTGCGATCGCGATCGTTCTTGTTCCAGCAGCATTTCTGCCTGTTCGGCCCGCGCCTCGGCTTGCTGTCGCAGTCGATCGATCTGAGCAAAACTCATAAACGGTTCTCCAGAGGGCCCGGACATTTCGAGTCCTGTTTCAGATAATTGAAACCGCACTCCCAGTCTTGGACTTACCCAACCCTCCATTTGTTCGATCTGTTCTAATTTTCCCTCAACCCGCAACCATCCTATCAGTTCCAATTTTTCTGGATCGTACAAATAGTATTCTTCCACACCATAGCGTTCGTAAAATTGAAATTTTTGCATCATCGGAGTTAGACGATTTCCCGGCGACCAAATTTCAAAAGCGATTTGCGGTGCAATATTATCTTCGTTCCACTGTTGGTAAGAACCTCGATATCCTTTGGGGATGCCAAAAACTGCCATTACATCTGGTGCCTGAGACAGTTTGTTATTGCCTTCAACCGGATACCACAGCAAGTCACCGGCTACGAAAAAATTCGGATCGTCTGCAAACAGCAATTCTAAATTTTCTTTAATCCAAACGATTAATCGAAACTGATCTGTATTGTTTGACATCGGTTCGCCGTTATCGTCGGGGTAGATGACATTTGATTTTTCGGGAGATTGCAGTTGTGTAACCATTGCTGTTTTCCCATTTTTTTGAGGAGTTAATTTTAGTTTACCGAGAAAATTGGGTCTGAAGCCTCCCCGTTTAGGGGGAAATCAAACAAAATGATTCATTGCTCCAATCCTCTTCTATCGACGGCTATGGGTAGCTGTCAACTGTCAACTGTCAACTGTCAACTGATGATCTTCCCCATTGAAAAATCGCCGCCCCCCAAGTCAAACCAGCACCAAAACCAGCCGCTGCAATAGTATCACCAGCTTTCACTTTACCCAGGCGCACGGCTTCGTCTAAAGCAAGGGGAATTGAAGCTGCTGAGGTATTGCCATAATTTGCTAAATTGCTGATTACTTTTTCGGGTGAAATCTTCAGCCTTTGGGCAACTGCATCGAGAATCCGCTGATTAGCTTGGTGCAACAGTAGCCAGTCAATTTCTGCGACGCTGATATTTGCCCGAAACATCGCTTTTTCTATGACTTCCGGCACTTTTCTCACGGCAAAGCGATAGATTTCTTGACCGTTCATTGTGATCGGTTGAAATCCACCTTGTCCGATATTTACGCCCTCAATTAATTCTTTTGACTCGGCTTTGTAAGCTAAATTGAGAGACGAATTTTGGGTGCCATCGCTGCGAATTTCAAATCCCAAAAAGCGATCGACTTCTGAAGCTTGCAATACCACTGCACCTGCACCGTCTCCAAATAGAATGCAAGTACCCCGATCGGACCAATTCACCCACCGAGATAAAATATCTGCTCCAATCAGCAAAACATTTTGATAAACCCCTGTCCGAATGAACTGTGAGGCTGTCACCAAACCAAAAACAAAGCCCGAACAAGCTGCTGTCAAATCAAAAGCCACTGCTTTTGTCGCACCTAGCTGATATTGAATTTTACTGGCACTGCCAAACAAATCATCAGGACTTGAAGTCGCCAAAATAATCAAATCGATATCTGTTGGCGAAATTTCTGCCATTGCTAGAGCCTTGATCGAAGCCTCTGTCGCTAAATCGCACAAAGAAGTGCGATCGTCGGCCAGCCGGCGTTCGCGAATGCCCGTTCGCGCCGCTATCCACTCGTCAGACGTTTCTACTATCTGACTTAAACCGTTATTATCCAGCGAAACCTGCGGTGTACAAGAACCGCTACCCGTGACGGCAATGCCGAACCCTGATTGCTGCAACATTCCTCTCCATTTATGAGCGATCGGTCGAGAAATTAAAAATTAAAAACTACCAATTAAAATTCTTTTTGCAACTGCTGAAATTACTTTTTTCAAGCAAAACAGTTGTTTAAGCTGACATTTTTAATTTGACATTTTTAATTTTTAACTCCTACTTACCAGAAAGAATTGGTTTAAAGCCCCAAGCCCTAAAGGCGAGAAATTAAAAGAAAACTATTCATTACTCCAATCCTCGGACTTCTTTTGTCAACTGTCAACTGTCAACCATTCGGCTTCGCTTTTGGGCCAAGCTGTCAACTGTCAACTGTCAACTGTCAACTGAATGAATGCCTCTAATTTACCTGCATCACAGGGGATTTAAGCCCCCACCTTTAGGTGGATTGTTTTTAGGCAGGGGCTTAAATCCCCTGCCTAAA
>PVWI01000428.1 GCA_003003725.1 filamentous cyanobacterium Phorm 6
ACTCAAGTTTGTGGTCTAATAGCAACTGCATTTTACGGCCATCCAGCTAGTAAATTAAAACTTGTTGGGGTTACGGGGACTAATGGCAAAACTACAACTACTCATTTGATCGAATTTTTGCTGAATCAAATGCAGTTACCGACGGCGATTTTTGGCACGCTTTATACTCGCTGGCCTGGTTATGAGAAAACTGCACTTTACACTACACCTTTTGCGGTTGACTTGCAAAAACAATTGGCAGAAGCTGTAGTGGCTGACTGTAAATACGGCGTGATGGAGGTCAGTTCCCACGCTTTAGCACAGCAGCGAGTTTTGGGCTGTACTTTTGAAGTTGCTGTGTTTACAAACTTGACTCAAGACCATCTTGATTATCACCGTGATATGGAAGATTATTTTGAGGCGAAAGCGCTTTTGTTTAGTCCAGATTATTTCAAAGGTCGGGCTGTTGTTAATATTGACGATGCCTATGGACGGCGAATAGTTGAAACTCTCAAGTCTGAGCAGGTTTGGAGTTATAGCACTAGCGATAAAACGGCTGATTTGTATGCTGATGATTTGCAATATCAGCCTAATGGAGTGACAGGAATTATTCACACTCCTCAAGGCAAAACTGCTTTTACTTTGCCTTTGGTTGGTCAATTCAATTTATCCAATATGTTGGCTGCTGTTGGTGCTGCTTTGGAGTTGGGTTTAGATTTGTCGGTAATTGTAGGGAAGCTATCAGAGTTTTTGGGAGTGCCGGGACGGATGGAACGGGTGCAAATTAGTCCTGACCAAGATATTAGCGTAATTGTGGATTACGCGCACACTCCTGACAGTTTGGAAAACTTGTTGAAGGCTTCGCGGCCGTTTATTCCGGGTCGGATGATTTGTGTGTTTGGTTGCGGTGGCGATCGCGATCGCACGAAACGCCCAATTATGGGTAAAATCGTGGCAGAATTAGCCGATTTAGCTGTGGTTACTTCCGACAATCCCCGCACTGAAGTTCCCGATCGTATTCTAGATGATGTCATAGCAGGAATTCCCGCCGAAGTCAAGCCGATCGTCCTATGCGATCGGGCCACTGCAATTCGCACTGCAATTATGGACGCCAAACCCGGAGACGGCGTGCTAATCGCCGGAAAAGGACACGAAGATTATCAGATTTTGGGCACTGAAAAAGTGCATTTTGACGATCGAGAACAAGCCCGAAATGCCCTGAAAGAAAGAATGAAGGGGGTTGAAGGTTAATTATTAGTTATTAGTTATTAGTTATTGGTTATTAGTGATTGGTTATTTTGCAGTAATCCAAGTAACTATTAACCAATAACAATAACTAGCTGATCACAAATAATCAATAACATATAACACAACAAAAATCAGTATTTATACGATAATACAATCTGATTTACAATGTTATAATTATATAAAACACTTTCACAAAAAAGAGCGATCGCCCGGAAGTAACCCATGATCGAGTCTAGTCTTAAACCAAGTAAAACTCTGGCTTTACGATTCGTGTTAGTAGTATCCTTCGTACTGCAAATTTTTGCAGCAGTCGGACTGACTGGCTATCTGTCGCTGCGAAATCGACAAAATGCAGTTAATGACGTGGCAAAACAACTACGCAACGAAATTACGTTACGTGTTGATCAAAATTTACAGACTTATCTGAAAGCTCCACAGCAGGCAAATCAAATCAACCAAGATGCCATTCATTCTGGATGGCTTAAGACAGTTTCACTAAAGGACTGGCAGCAGCAACTGCTTCATCAAACTCAGGTGTTTGACTCAATTGATTCAATTGGGATTCTTAATGAGCAACGAGAATTTATTACCCTATCCCGATACGAAGGCGATCGCCCTACCTTATTTATCGCCGATCGATCGACTAATTTTGAATTTTCTACCTATAGCTTAAATGAACAGGGCGATCGCACTGCTTTATTGAAACGCACAGAAATTTTTTACTCAAAACTTAGAACAACAAGTATCTGAAAAAAATGCTCAATTACAAGCTTCTCAACTTCAACTGATCCAAAGGAAAAAAATGTCTGCATTAGGCAACTTATTGGCGGGAATTGCCCACGAAATTAATAACCCGATTGGTTTTCTTGGTGGTAATATTCAACCTGCATTAGATTACATCAATGATTTGTTTGGACTAATCGATTTGTATCAACAAAAATATCCCCAACCCGATGCGGAAATTAAAGCATAAATGGAGCAGATCGACTTGGAATACATCCCATAAGACTTGCCAAAATTAGTCGGTTCTATGAAAGAAAGAGTGAAGCGAATTCGGGACGTAAGTTTAACAGTTGACAGTTGACAGTTGACAGTTGACAGTGAAGTTTTTAGGCAGGGGATTTAAGCCCCTGCCTAAAAAAAATCCACCTAAAGGTGGGGGCTTAAATCCCCTGTGCTTTCGGTCAGTTTGCGGAGGTTTTCTCGTGCGAATAGCGATCGCCCCGTGCCTTGCAATGTCCACGATGGAATCAACAGCACCATCATGATTCTGAAGCACCGCCTCAAAGCCGATGATACTCACCCAGAAATTGAAGTCATTAAAAATTATGACGATTTACCTAAAATTGAATGCTATGCGGGACAACTCAATCAGGTATTCATGAATCTACTGAGTAATGCGATCGATGCTTTTGATGAGTCCAATAAAGGTGAGAGTTATCAGAATATTGCTCATAAAATTATGATTGCCACTGACTACCGCAGCGATTTTTATTCCCTGGGTGTCACCTTCTACCAATTATTAACCGGGAAGTTACCGTTTATTTCCCAATATCCAATGAAATTGGTGCACTGTCATCTAGCTAAACTGCCAATTCCCGCACATCAAATCAATCCATAGATTCCGCAATTTTTATCTAAAATTATCAGTAAGCTGATGGAAAAGAATGCGGAAAATCGCTATCAAAGTGCATTAGGATTGAAGCACGATCTAGAGATTTGTCAGGCTTAACTGCAACAAACTGGTGATATTAAAGAGTTTGTTTTGGGAGAAAGGGATATTTGCGATCGCTTCATTATACCGGAAAAACTCTACGGAAGAGAGAGCGAAGTAGCTGAATTATTAGCAGCCTTCGATGAAGAATATATTCAAGACTTACTGGCTCATCTTGAATACTATCAAAAATGTTATCAAGAACCAGTACCAGAAGTTAGCTATCGCGCAGAATATCTTGACTTATAATTTTTGATGGAAGACTTACCAAAGCTGATTCCATCGATGAAAATAGCTTCCCAACAAATTCGGGAGATCAGCAATAGCCTCCGCACGTTTTCCAGAGCTGATACCGCCGAAAAAGTGGCTTGCGACATCCATAAAGGGATTAATAGTACGCTGTTGATTTTGAAATATCGCCTCAAATCTTCGGATAAACGTCCGGCAATTAAAGTATTTTTTTGAATCCGGCAAGTTGCCATTTGTCAAGTGTTGTTTGGAACAATTAAATCAAGTATTTATGAATATCATCGCCAATGCGATCGATGCCTTAGATGCAGCCAGTGTTGGGAAAACATTTACTGAAATCCAAGCCAATCCTCAGCTAATTACAATTTGTACTGAAGTTTCGGGCGATCGGCAAATGGCACTAATTCGGATTAGAGATAACGGGCCGGGGATGTCAGAGGAAGTTCGATCGCATATTTTTGAACACTTATTTACTAGGAAAGAGGTCGGTCAAGGCACTGGATTGGGACTGGCAATTGCTCGTCAAATTGTTGAAGAAAAGCACGGCGGAAAACTGAGTTGTATTTCTCCACCAGAAAGGGGAACGGAGTTTGTAATTGAGATTTTAATTGATTGAAAATTATGGGTTATGGGTTATGGGTTATGGGTTATGGGTTATGGGTTATGGGTTATGGGTTATGGGTTATGGGTTATGGG
>PVWI01000429.1 GCA_003003725.1 filamentous cyanobacterium Phorm 6
CTTATTGGGTACTCGCGCAGGTTCAAATTTAAACTATCGCCGCCCAAAAGTTGCGAGACAACTGCACCAATAAATGAAGCGATAATTGCAGTCCCTAATGTCAATCCCGAAACATCCTGCAAAAGTTCTTCAACTACAAATAAAACTCCTGCAATAGGAGCATTAAAACCCGCAGCTAATCCCGCCGCTGCACCGCAAGCAATCAATTGTCGGCGGTAGTCTGGGGAAGTAGGCATTAAGTGACCGATCCAGCCTGCTAAAGATGCTCCTATTTGCACGGTGGGGCCTTGTCTTCCTAAAGATAAACCGGAACCAACTGCTAAAATAGTGGTGAGAAGTTTGGCGACAGCTACTCGCAAATCTAAGGCAAGATTGACGCCGCCGAGAGCAGCTTTGACGTGAGGAATGCCGCTACCGGCAGTTTCGGGAGCCAAACGTTCTACCAATAAACCTGTTAGGAACCCGCCCACTAAACCGACGCTGGGGAGTAATATCCAAACAGGAATTAATGCTGAGCTAGCTACTCGCCAACTGCCGAGCCATCCGACTCCAGATTTGAGCAAAACGCCTGCGATTCCGGCAACTAAGCCAATCAAGCAAGCTTCAAAAATGGCGAGCCTTCTCGGTTTTAAAAATAGTTGAGATTTGATGATCCGGGAAGGTTCCCTAAATTGTTTAGGGATAGTAATGTACGGCATAAATAGCGTTTATTACCTGCAAATTTCCTGCTCGGTTAGAGTTTAGCAAGAAATTGCTTGGTTTGGGAAAATATAACTAATTTTTAACCGGAGATTCACGCAGATTAACGCAGATTAATTTTATATGTTTATAGAACCCATTTGATATCTTGCCAGCGATCGCTCATAGCTCATAGCAGTCGAAGAGCTCCCAGCAGTCCATTTACCATAATAAGTACGGAAGAACTACTTCCCTGATTTGTTGAGATTCACTTTACTGAGGATTCGATCGCCCATTTGGCAAATTCAATTGCAATAACAACACAATAATCCTCAAAAGTCAACCCTAAACCGCCCTCATCGCCAAATATCCGACTTTTCCGACTTTTCCGACTTTTCCGACTTGTATAAACAGCCACTACCAGAAATAAGAGAGATAGCGAAAGTCAACCCGCGATCGCTTGGGTTCTATATGCAGTTGGATATTTGTGAACTGTAACAGGTAATTTTTATTTCCGGTAAATTACTTAAGCGATCGCAACCGATCTATGAAAAAATCTATCTGATGGCAGATGGAGGTATCGATCGCCCGTCTCAGCGAATAAGGGCGATCGACCTCTCCCCATGCCCATAGCAGTTGAGAAAATTCTAGTGTGAGGTTTGTTATGACTACTCCATCCAGATTACCAGACGACTTAAAAGATACGCTAGCTAAGGAGCAGTGGTGGCTATTCAACACCGGACAGGGAGTAGCCAATAATACTGTCACTCCAGGCACTCCCGGTATCGATATCAATGTACTCCCTCTGTGGCCCCAGTATACTGGCAAAGGCATCAAAGTAGGTGTCATCGATGATGGTACTGAGGGCAACCACGAAGACTTTGCAGGTAACTTCGATCTATCGCTTTCCCTGCCAGACGGCTCAGGCGGCCCCTTTCCAGGGACGGCTGGTGACAATCATGGTACATCTGTAGCTGGAGTGATTGCAGCTAGAAGAAACAATCTTGGTACAGTAGGTGTTGCTTATCAAGCAACGATCGCCAGTTATAAATTTTCCAGTAACAGCGTCCTTCCCAGTTTACAAGCCCAGGATAAATTCGACGTTTCCAACAATAGCTGGGGTGGCAGCACTCACTTTCAAGTTGGTGACGGCAATTTCAAAATCGATAATACCCGCGGCGAAGCGATCGAAAACGCCATTACTAAAGGCCGCGGGGGATTAGGTACGGTATTTGCCTGGGCGGGGGGAAACGAACGCGAACAAATTAACCCAAATCTGGCAGCACAGCAGCGGGGGAGAAATGTTAACTCAGGCAATTTTGAGAACAGTCGGTATGTCGTTGCCGTAGCTGCGATCGATAATAAGGGAGTTTTTGCCCCGTACAGCAATCCGGGTGCGCCGCTTCTCGTCTCAGCCTTCGGTGATGGAGGCAGTATTGTCACGGTCGATCGTACCGGGAATTCGGGCTACAATACAAACGCAACTGCTCAGCAGCCAAGCAATTTTCCCAACCCCAACTATACAAACGACTTTAACGGCACATCATCAGCGACGCCGATGGTTTCGGGGGTGATCGCTTTAATCCTAGAAGCTAATCCCAAACTCGGCTACCGCGACGTTCAGGAAATCCTCGCTTACTCAGCCCGCAAAAATGACTCTGGCAACAGCGATTGGAAATTCAACGGTGCGAAAAACTGGAACGGCGGCGGACTCCACGTCAACCATAATTACGGCTTCGGATTAGTCGATGCCACGGCAGCAGTGCGTTTGGCAGAAACTTGGCAGTTGGGATCGGGAACTGCCAAAAATGAAGCGGCAACTGCGGCAAATGAGAAATTTCAACTTGCCAATTTGACCCTGCCAGCACCGTTGGATATTCTCGATAATAACCCCGCAGGAATTACTCAAACTTTCAACATTAATCAAGGCATCAACATCGACAAGCTCGAACTAGATTTGGATATCGAGCACGGTCAATTTCAAGACTTAGTAGTTAAGCTCACTTCTCCCGACACAACCGAGAGTATCATGCTCGATCGCGTCCCTTACTTCACCGAGGTAGGTGAAAATAAAGGGGATAACGGTTTCAAAGACACAACCCTCAACTACACCTTCAGCAGTGCTCGCCACTGGGGAGAAACTGGTCTTGGCAATTGGACGTTGAACATTTCAGATAATAGCGCCACCAACGACCCAAAAAATACCGGCAACAATATCGGCAAACTCAAAGGCGCAACTTTACGGTTGTACGGCGACGACTTAATTACCGACAACACCTACATCTACACCAACGAGTTCGCAAGTTTCACCGATACTGCCCGCAAAACTCTCAGCGACACCAACGGTGGCAATGACATTATCAACGTTGCGGCCATTACCGATGACGTTATAGTCAACCTAGCGCCCGGTGCAGCAAGTACCCTACCAGGCCGCGATGTAACAGGGCGCACACAACTCGCTCCACAAACCCTGACCATCGCCACTGGCAGCACTATTGAAAATGCTTTCGCAGGCGAAGGAAATGACTCAATAGTCGGTAACGATGCAGCCAATACCCTCTCCGGCGGCCGTGGCAAGGATACCCTCGTCGCCGTTGGTGACGGCGACACCCTGATCGGTGGCGGCGGTAGTGACTCCCTAGTCGGAAGCACCGGAAACACTACTTACATCCTCGATGCCCAGACAGCAGGAGGCAGCAAAATTAAAAATGTTGGTGGCACCGCCAATAATTTAATTCTCAACAACGCCACCCTGACAAAAACCCTCGCAGCAGGCCAGAACGGAACTGCCAAAGAAGACGACGATTTGCTGATCGATTTGAATGCTGACGGGAAGATAGAATCGCAGGTAGATTTGACCATTGAAGACTTTTTCTTGCCTACTAGCGGCAAATTCCAAAACGTCGGCAACCTGCTTGGCAGTGACTTTCTGACTGTTCCCCCAGCCGCGTCAGGGAAGAATGTAATTAAAGCGCAGACTCCATCGACAACTCCATCTACGACTCCATCGACAACTCCATCGACAACTCCATCGACAACTCCATCGACAACTCCATCTACGACTCCATCTACGACTCCATCTACGACTCCATCTACGACTCCATCGACAACTCCATCGACAACTCCATCTACAACTCCATCTACGACTCCATCGACAACTCCATCGACAACTCCATCGACAACTCCATCGACAACTCCATCTACGAC